>CAXGVP010000258.1:0-5715 GCA_964013055.1 uncultured Albimonas sp. | reverse complement strand
CCAAGGGCGCGCGCGACATGGGCGCGGAAATCGAACGCCGCAACCGGGTGATCGCGGGCCTCTCGCGCGCCGTGATCCTGATCGAGGCGGCGGCCCGCTCCGGCTCCCTGATCACCGCCGATTTCGCGCTGGAGCAGGGGCGGGAGGTGCTCGCCGTCCCCGGCTCCCCCCTCGACCCGCGGTCCGAGGGCGGCAACGCGCTGATCCGCCAGGGCGCCGCCCTGGTCCGCCACGCCGAGGACGTGATCGAGGCGCTGGAGGCCGCCGCCTCCGCGGTCCTCGACGACCCTGACGCGCCGGGCGCCCTGCCCGGCCCGGAGGCGCAGCCCCCCGGCCTCGCCGAGCCCGAGGCCCCCTTCGCCCGCCCCCCTCTCGCGGCCCTTCCCGACGATGCGGCGCTGCGCGCGCAGGTGCGCGACCTGCTGGGCATGGCCCCGGTGGAGGAGGACGAGCTCGCCCACCTCTCCGGCGCGCCCCTCTCGGCGCTGGCGGACGTGCTGCTGGAACTGGAACTCGCCGGCCGCCTCGACCGCCGCCCCGGTGGCCTGGTGGCGCTCCTGCCGGAGTGACGACGCGCCCCTTCGCGCCGCCCGGCCCGCGCGTCGCATCGGCGGTCCGTCCCTCGGAGGTCCTGTCTGCGCGCGAGGCGCCGCGCGTCGACACCTGCTCCGGGGCCCCTGCGCTTCCCGGACCGCGGGCCCGGGGCGTGGGCGCAACGCAAAAGGCCCCCGCACCGCGGGGGCCCTTGAGGGCCGCGCGCAGGCGCGGCCCGAGGCAAAAGGAATGCCCGCGTCAGCGGGCGCCGCATGACAGGCCGGTCAGACCAGCTCGGCGGCGCGGGCGGCGGCGATGCGCAGGCGCTCGGCCTCGGCCTTCGCTTCCGCGAGCCGCTCGCGGTTCTCCTCGACCACCTCCTCGGGCGCCTTGGAGAGGAAGCCGGGGTTGCCGAGCTTCTTCTCGATCCCCGCGGCCTCCTTCTCGACCTTGCTCAGCGCCTTCTCCAGCCGCGCCTTCTCGGCCTTGCCGTCGACGATGCCCGCCAGCGGCAGCGCCAGCGCGCCCCCCGCCACCGGGATCGTCGCGGCGCCCTTCGGGGCCTCCGAGGCGCGCGAGAACCCGTCGACGCGCGCCAGCCGCTCGATCAGCGGCAGGTCCTCGGCGATGGCGGCCTCGAGCTCCGCGTCCCCGTCCACCAGCAGCAGCGCGAGCTTGGCCGAGGGCGGCACGTTCATCTCCGCGCGGACCGAGCGGATCGCCTCGATCAGCGACACCAGCCGGCCGACGCGGGCATCCGCCGCCGGATCGGCCAGACCCGCGTCCAGCGCCGGCCAGTCGGCGTGGATCAGCATCTTCGGCCGCGCGGCGATGGCGCCCCACAGCGCCTCGGTCACGTAGGGCATGAACGGGTGCAGCAGCTTGAGGCACTGGTCGATCGCCCAGGCGAGCGTCGCGCGCGTCTCGTCCTTCGCCGGCCCGTCCTCGCCCATCAGCAGCGGCTTTGCGAACTCGACATACCAGTCGCAGACCACGCCCCAGACGTGCCCATAAAGCGCGTTGGCGGCGTCGTTGAAGCGGTAGTCGGTCAGGGCCCCGTCGACGGCAGCCGAGATCCGCGCCGTCTCGCCCACGATCCAGCGGTTGACCGGCGCCTCGACCGCGGCGGGGTCGAAGCCCGCGACGGGCCGGCACTCGTTCATCTCGGCGAAGCGGGCGGCGTTCCACAGCTTGGTCGCGAAATTGCGGTAGCCGGCGACGCGGGCGACCGCCAGCTTGATGTCCCGCCCCATCGCCGCCATCGAGGCCAGCGTGAAGCGCATCGCATCCGCCCCGTACTCGTCGATCAGATCGAGCGGGTCGATGACGTTGCCCAGCGACTTCGACATCTTCTTGCCCTTCTCGTCGCGCACCAGCGCGTGGACATAGACGTCGTGGAACGGCTGCAGGGGTTTGCCCTCGTCGTCCTTCATGAAGTGCAGGCCCATCATCATCATCCGGGCGACCCAGAAGAAGATGATGTCGAAGCCGGTGATCAGCACCGAGGTCGGATAGTACTTCGCCAGCTCCGGCGTCGCCTCGGGCCACCCGAAGGTCCCCTGCGGCCAGAGGCCGGAGGAGAACCAGGTGTCGAGCACGTCGGGGTCGCGGGTCAGCTCCACCTCGCCCTCGTAATGGGCGCGCGCGGCGGCGAGCGCCTCGGCTTCCGACATCTCGCAGAAGATCTTTCCGTCCGGCCCGTACCAGACCGGGATCTGGTGACCCCACCACAGCTGGCGCGAGATGCACCAGGGCTCGATGTTCTCCATCCAGTGGTCGTAGGTCTTCACCCAGTTGGCGGGGTGGAAGGTGGTGCGGCCGTCATGGGCGGCGGCCAGCGCCTCCTTGGCGAGCGTCTTCGCATCCACGAACCACTGGTCGGTCAGCCAGGGCTCCACCGGGACCTTCGAGCGGTCGCCGTGGGGGACCACGTGGCTCTCGTCGTCGATGCCGTCGAGCCAGCCCTGCCCCTCGGCCAGCTCCACGATCGCCTTGCGGGCGACGAAACGGTCGAGCCCCTCCAGCGCCATCGCCTCCGGCGCGGGCGAGCAGCCGTCGAGGAACTCGGCGTTGTCCTTCACCGTGATCGCGGCGCGCGAGGTCATGATGTTGATGCGGGGAAGCCCGGCCCGCTTGCCGACCTCGAAATCGTTGAAGTCGTGGGCGGGGGTGATCTTCACGGCGCCGGTGCCCTTGGAGGGGTCGGCGTGCTCGTCGGCGACGATGGGGATGCGGCGGCCGACCAGGGGCAGCACCACCGACTTGCCCACCAGGCCGGCGTAACGCACGTCGTCGGCGGCGACGGCCACGCCGGTGTCGCCCAGCATGGTCTCGGGGCGGGTGGTGGCGACGACGATGTAGTCGCGCTCCTCCCAGACCTCGGGGTCGTCGTCGTCGGTCGTCCAGGGGCGCAGGACCGGCTCGCCGTCGATCTCCTCGCGCACCATCGGGTGGTCGTAGGTCTCGCCGTCCGCCAGCTTGTAGCGGAAGCGCCAGAGATGGCCCTTCTCCTCGACCTGCTCGACCTCGAGATCCGAGATCGCCGTCTCGAAATGCGGGTCCCAGTTCACCAGGCGCTTGTCGCGGTAGATCAGGCCGGCGCGATGCAGCTCGACGAAGACCTTCAGCACCGCATCGTGGAAGTTGCCGTCCTCGCCTTCCGGCGCCCCGGGCGCGCCGGACATCGTAAAGGCGTTGCGCGACCAGTCGCAGCTCGCGCCCAGGCGGCGGAGCTGGTTGAGGATGGTCGAGCCGCTCTCGGCCTTCCATTCCCAGATCTTGGCGGCGAAGGCCTCGCGGCCCAGCTCGCGGCGGGAGGGCTGCTGCTCGGCGGCGAGCTTGCGCTCTACCACCATCTGGGTGGCGATGCCGGCGTGGTCCTGGCCGGGCTGCCACAGGGTGTCGTAGCCCTGCATGCGCTTCCAGCGGATCAGGATGTCCTGCAGCGTGTTGTTCAGCGCGTGGCCGATGTGCAGGGATCCCGTCACGTTGGGCGGCGGGATCACGATCGAGAAGCTCTCGGCCCCCGGCTTCGCGTTCGCGCCCGCGGCGAAGGCGCCGGCCTCCTCCCAGCGGGCGTAGATCTCGGGTTCGGCCGAGGCGGCGTCGAAGGTCTTTTCCATGGGCATGGCGCGGGCGTCCGGGTCGGGAATTCGCGAGGCGTGAGATGTCCCGGCGCTTCTAGCCTGCGCGGCCCATGGGGGAAAGACCGCAAGCGGCTCAGCCGTGCGGGACCGCCGGCGCCCCCGCCATCGGGATCACCGGCAGGCGCGAATCCCGCACCATCAGCTGTTCGGAGAACCGGCTCTGACCTTCGCGTCCGGCCCAGGCCTGGCCGAAGACGCCCTCGCCGTCGACCCAGTCGCAGTGCCGCCAGGCGCCGAACCACGGCGCGGCGCAGGCCGCCGCCCCCTCCAGCCCCGGCCCCGGCATGAGGAAGCGCGCGCCCGAGGCGCGGTCCTCGCCGTCGAGCGGCACGTTGGCGCCGGGGAACACGAAGTCGGCGGGGCGGGGGGCGGAGGTCAGCTCGGCGTCGGTCGGCAGGCGCCAGCCCTCGGGCGCGGTGCGCGCGGGGTCCAGCCCCGCCAGCGGCGCGGGCACCGGCGCGGCCCAGGCCCAGTCGAGCCCGTCGCGCGAGATGAAGGCGTTCTCGGGCACCGGCCCGCTCAGGGCCTCGCCCTCGGGGATCGGCCGGGCGTCGCCCGCGGCCAGCGCGGCGAGGGGAGCTGCGACCAGCAGCGCGAGAAGGACGGGCGTCCGGGACGGGATCATGGGGGCCTCCGGTTCTGTGCAGGGGGAGCCATGCAAACCGCGGGCCAGCATTTCGCAATTGCAGCAAATCGGAACGAATGACGCTGCGGCGCAGCATTCCCGCCACGCCGGTCGCCGCCCGCGGCGGAGAGGGGGGACTCTCGCAGGGGCGGGGCGGCCCCCGGGGTCGGGAGGGGCGCTTGTTCACCCTGGCGCCCCTGCATCTATAAAGGTTTAAGCATCCCGGAGGCGGGCGGCGGGCCCACGCCTTCCGACGCCGCCTCGCAAGGCGTGGAAAGCCGATCGGAAGTCTCCGGTTCGCCCTTGCGCTTTAGAGATTTCGGCGTATGTTCGCCGCTCGTTTTTCAAGCGGAGTCGGCCCCGTCCGATGCTCCGGTCCGGGAAGTGGGGATGAGCCCTGCGGACCGGGGCGGCAGCGGATGGGTCCGGCCTTCACGCGCGACGGGCGGCCGAAAACCCGCCCAAGAAGCTACGGAGGTCAGACCCATGGCGGTCCCCCAGAACCGAGTCACCAGCTCGAAGCGCAACATGCGCCGGTCGCATGACGCCCTGTCGCCCTCGGCCCATGCCGAGTGCCCCAACTGCGGCGAGCTGCGTCGTCCGCACCACGTCTGCGGCGCCTGCGGCCACTACGCCGGCCGCGAGGTCGTCTCGATGGTCGAGGAGATCGACCTGGACGAGGCGTCCTGAGCGACGCCCGGCGCGCGCCCCCGACGGGCGCGCGGCCCCGGCCCGCGGCGCGCCCCTTGGCCTGACGACCCCGGTCGTCTCGCCAGAGGCGCCCGGCCGACCAGGGCGGATGCATCCGCCCCGCGGGACCGGCGCCGGCTTCCGACAGGGACCTCCCGACGGGAGGCGCCCTGTGGACCGGCCACGCGGCGCCCCGCCCCGATGAGGGCGGAGGGCCGCATCCAGACCCGCCGCTCCGGACGCCCCGACACCGGATGACAGACCAGACGCGCCCTCCCGAGACCTCGCCAGACGCGCAGCCGCGCGGCTCGGCGCCCATCGAGCTGTCGGCGCATCGCGCGACCGCCTCGCCTGGCCAGCTTGCGCCTCGCCCTGGGGCGAGCGTGATCTCGGTCGACGCCATGGGCGGCGACCGCGGCCCCGGCCCGGTGCTCGCCGGCATGGCCATCTCGGCCAGGAAGAATCCCGACATCCGCTTCATCGTCCACGGCGACGAGGAGCATCTGCGCCGCCTGATGCGCCGCCGCCCCGGCCTGCTGGAGCGGACCGAGATCCGCCACGCCCCCGAGGTGGTGGCGATGTCGGACAAGCCCTCCAAGATCATGCGCCGCTCCCGCGGGACCTCGATGATGAGCGCCCTGCAGGCGGTGTCGGGGGGCGAGGCCTCGGTTGCGGTCTCCTGCGGCAACACCGGCGCGCTGATGGCGCTGGCGATGCTGG
>CAXGVP010000257.1:0-5729 GCA_964013055.1 uncultured Albimonas sp. | reverse complement strand
AGCGACGGACGGCTCCGGAGAACAGGCGCTCCCGGCAGGGCTCGTGGCGGGCGGGGGCCGGGGGCGGGCGGCGCGCGTCAGACGGCGGTGACGCCGCCGTCGATGGCGATGGCCTGACCGGTCATGAAGCCGTTGGCGGGGTCGGCGGCCCAGAGGATCGCCTGGCAGACCTCCTCCGGCGCGCCAAGGCGGCGCATGGGGACGCCGCGCGAGACGTAGGCCTCGGCCTCCTCCTGCGTCGAGCCCTTGTCCATCATCGCCTTCACCGCGCCCTGCATCACGATGGGGGTTTTCGCGAAGGCGGGGCAGATGGCGTTGATGCGGATGCCGCGGCGGGCGTTCTCGGCGGCGGCGGACTTGGTGAGGCCGATGACGCCGTGCTTGGCGGCGGAGTAGACCGAGATCATCGGGGCGCCGGCGATCCCGGCCAGCGAGGCGATGTTGACGATCGCGCCGCCGCGGCCGCCCTGGCGGGTGTCCATCGCGGGGATCTGCGCGGCCATCGCCTTCCAGACCGCCCAGAGGTCGACCTCGAAGACCAGGCGGGCGCGGGCCTCCTCGACCTCTTCGAGGCGGGCGCGGGGGGGGGAGAGGCCGGCGTTGTTGATCGCGATGTCGAGGCCGCCGAAGCGGTCCTTGGCGAGGGCGACGAGACGCGCGTGGATGTCGTCCTCGGTGACGTCGCCGGGCAGCGTGGCGACCGGGCCGTCGATCCCGGACGCCACCTCGTCGAGCGGCGTCGAGGGGTGGTCGGAGAGGACCAGGTTGGCCCCCTCCTGCGCGAACATCGCGGCGCAGACCGATCCGAAGCCGCCCGTGGCCCCGGTGATCAGGACCGTCAGGCCTTCGAACCGGCCGGCCATCAGAGGTGACCGGCCTTCTGCAGCCCCTCGATGGCGACGCGGGCCACGATGGGGACGTTCTTGCCCGACTTCATCGCCGTCTCGGGGTCCGAGGCGTTGCCGTCGAGGCCGCGCTTGTAGACGCCCTGGATGATCGCCGCGTAGCGGAACAGCGAGAACGCCACGTAGAATTCCCAGTTCGGGATCCCCGTCAGGCCGCGGCGCCTGCAGTAGGCCTCGACGTATTCCTCCTCGACCGGCAGGCCGGTGGCGCGGCTGCGCTCGAGGTTGCCGATGCCGCGCACGCGCTCGGAATAGGGCAGGCGCCAGTAGGCGCACTGGTAGCCGAGGTCCGCGTAGGGGTGGCCCAGCGTCGACAGCTCCCAGTCCAGCACCGCGAGCAGCTTCGGCTCGGTCGGATGGAACATGGCGTTGTCGAGCCGGTAGTCCCCGTGCACCAGGCAGACGGTCCCGTCATCGGCGGGCATGTTCTCTTCCAGCCAGGCGATGAGGGCTTCCATGTCCGGGTGATGCTCGGTCTCCGAGGCGCGGTAGTTCTTGGACCAGCGGCCGAACTGACGCTCGTAGTAGCTGCCGGGGCGGCCGAAATCCTCGAGCCCCACGGCCTTCACGTCGACGTCGTGCAGGGCGGCCATCGCCTCGTTCAGCGCATCGTAGGTGAGGAAGCGCTGCTCGGGCGTAAGATCCGGCAGGCGCGGGTCCCACAGGACGCGGCCCTCGAGATATTCCATGACGTAGAACATCCGGCCGATGGGGCTCTCGTCGCCGTCGGGGGCCAGGTGATACATCCTGGGGACCGGCACGTCGGTGGGGCCGAGGGCCTTCATCACCTTGTATTCGCGGTCCACCTGGTGAGCCGATTTCAGCAGCTCCCCCGGCGGCTTGGCGCGCATCACGTAGCGGCCGGAGCCCGCGGTCAGCAGGTAGGTCGGGTTCGACTGGCCGCCGGAGAATTTCTTCGCCTCGGTCAGGCCCTTGAAGCCCTCGACATGCTTTTCGAGATAGGCGCCCAGCGCGGCCTCGTCGAGCTGGGCGGCGGCGTTGGCTTCGCGGCTCATGCGTCTCCTCCGAGCTTCGAATACCCGCGCGAGGTGGCGACCAGCGCCGGCTTGCCGCCGGAGGCGACCTCCTGCCCCTCGATCTCCACCACCACGTCGTAGGCGGTGACCAGGGCGCCGTCCTTCTCCTGCGCGTCGGCGAGCGTGTAGCGGCCGCGCACCTTCGCGCCGACGGGCACCTGGTTGATGAAGCGGACCTTGTCGAGCCCGTAGTTGAACCCCATCACCGCGCCCTTGACCTTGGGCGAGAGCTGGTAGGCGAACCCCGCCAGCAGCGAGAGGGTGAAGAACCCGTGGGCGATGGTCCCGGGCAGGCCGGCCTCCTTCGCGCGGGGCGGGTTGACGTGGATGAAGTTGCGGTCGTCGGTGGCCACCGCGAAGGCGTCGACGGCCTCCTGGGTGATGTGGAACCACTCGGTCACGCCGATCTCCTCGCCGACCTTGGCCTTGAAGTCGGCCACCGACCAGGTCGGCACGTCGCGGGCGAGCGGGTCGTAGTCCTCGACCCCGTTTTCGGTCAGCATCTCAGTCTCTCCCCTTTTCCCACAGGTCTCCGCCTGTCATCACGCCGATCCCGCCGTCCAGGGGCAGGATGCAGCCCGTCACGTAGGCGCCCGCGCGCGAGCACAGGAACAGCGCGGCGCCGGCCATGTCCTGCGCCCGGCCGACGCGGCCCAGCGGGATGTCCTGGCCGACGGCCTCCTGCTTCTCCTCGGTGCCGGTCGCGAACGCGGTCATGCGGGAGGGGAAGGGGCCGGGCGCGAAGGCGTTGAAGGTGATCCGGCGCGAGGCGCATTCCTTGGCCAGGATCTTGGTCATCTGGTGCACCGCGGCCTTGGAGGCGGAGTAGGAATAGCTCCCGTCCCCGATCGGCCAGTGGCCCATCACCGAGCCCAGCGAGATCACGCGGGCCGGGTCGGCATCCGTCGCGGCATTTTCAAGCAGCGGCAGGAGCTGGCGGGTCAGCTCGTAGGCGCCCGCGACGTTGACGCGGAAGACCTTGTCCCAGGCGGCGTAGGGGAAGGTGTCGAAGTCCTTCGCGGCCCAGGCGACGCCGGCGTTGTTGAACAGGATGTGCAGCTTGTCGGTGCGCTTGGCCACTTCCTGGGCCAGCAGCTCGCAGCCGCCCTCCGAGCCCACGTCGCCGGCGAAGCCCTCGACCGAGCCGGCCACGCCCATGGCGTTGATCTCATCGGCCGCGGCCTCGCAGTCCGCGCCCTTGCGCGAGGCGATCAGCACGCGGGCGCCGCCCTGGGCCAGCGCCTCGGCGATCATCCGCCCGATGCCGGTGGCGCCGCCGGTGACCAGCGCGGTCTTGCCGCGCACGCCGAACAGGTCGTCGAGATAGCTCAACGCGTCCTCCCCATGCATTCTTGTGGCCGGGTCTCGCGCCCGGCTCCGGTCGTTCCCGATCGGGGCGCCGGAGCGGATGTCGATCGCCGGCGTTGACGACATACTCGGCAGTATGTAGGCTCCCGGTGATGAGCGCAACCCCGCAGCACCGGCCCGACGCGGCCCCTTCCGAGGCGTCCGCGGACGCGGTGGCGGCGGCCTCCGAAGGGCCGCTCGAGGGCGCCTCCGATCCGCTTCCCGATCCTGCCGCCGCCGCCGAGGCGGCGCGGGCGCAGGCGCTGGAGGAAGTGCTCGCCGCCGCCGCCGTCGCCTTCATGGAGCGGGGCTTCGCCGCCACCTCGATCGACGACGTGGCGCGCGGCATGGGCGCCACCAAGGGGCGCGTCTACCACTATTACCGCTCGAAGCTGGACCTGTTCGCCGACGTGGTCCGCCGCAGCCTGGAGATGATCCACGAGGCGGTGGCCCAGGCGGAAGGGGCCGGCGGAGATCCGCACGCGCGCATGGACCGGATGATGCGGGTGCATGTGCGCTCGATCCTCAAGGACCAGCCCTGGCACCGCTGCGCGGTGCAGGGGGTGGAGATGTTCCTGCGCGAGAGCGCGGCGCCCGAGCAACGCGCCGCGATGGCCGACCTGATCCACCTGCGCAGCGCCCACGAACGCCTGTTCCTGCGGGTGCTGGAGCAGGGGATGGAGACCGGCGCCTTCCGCCGCTGCGACGCGGCGGTGACGGTGCGCACCCTGCTCCCCGCTCTCAACGGCGCCGTCTACTGGTATCGCCCCCGCGAGGGCGAGACCGAGGCGCATCTCGACCGGATCATCGACGAAATCGTCGCCTTCGCCCTCGGCGGACTGGAAGCCCGCTGAAGCCGGGCAGGGCGACGCAAACGGGAGGAGACCCCATGAACGCCAGACCCGAGTTCATCAAGCCCGAGCTCGAGACCATGTCGCTGGGGATGACCGAGCGGCTGAAACCCCTGCACGAGGCCGTCGCGGCCATGGTGCGCGACGAGATCATCCCCGCCTCGGCCGCCTTCGAAGAGGCTCACGCCAAGGCCCCGGATCCCTGGACCTACACCCCCGAGATGCTGGAGATCATCGACGGGCTGAAGGCCAAGGCGCGCGAGCGCGGCCTGTGGAACTTCTGGCTGACCGACTCCGAGCGCGGCTACGGCCTGTCCACGGTCGAATACGCCTACCTCGCCGAGGAGATGGGCAAGGCGCCGCTGGGGGCCGAGACCTTCAACTGCTCCGCCCCCGACACCGGCAACATGGAGGTGCTCGAGCGCTACGGCTCCCAGGCCCACAAGGACCGCTGGCTGGGCAAGCTGCTCGAGGGCAAGATCCGCTCGGCCTACGTGATGACCGAGCCGCAGACCGCCTCGTCCGACGCCACCAACATCCGGCTGAGCTGCGTGCGCGACGGCGACGAATACGTGCTCAACGGCGAGAAGTGGTGGATCTCGGGCGCCGGCGACCCGCGCTGCGAGCTCTACATCGTCATGGTGCACACGCCCTCAGATGATCGGCCGAAGCACCAGCAGCACTCCCAGATCCTGGTGGATCCGGAGACGCCGGGCATCACCAAGCTGCGCGCCATGCAGGTCTTCGGGAACCCCGACGCGCCCCACGGCCACCTGCACCTGAAGTTCGAGAACGTGCGCGTGCCGGCGGAGAACCTGCTGCTGGGCGAGGGCCGGGGGTTCGAGATCTCCCAGGGCCGCCTCGGGCCGGGGCGCATCCACCACTGCATGCGCGCCATCGGCCAGGCCGAGCGGGCGCTGGAGCTGATGATCAAGCGCTCGCTCGAGCGCGAGGCCTTCGGCCAGCCGCTCTACAAGCTGGGCGCCAACTACGACATCATCGCCGAGTGCCGGATCAAGATCGAGCAGTGCCGGCTGCTGTGCCTGAAGGCGGCGTGGATGATGGACCAGGGCGACCCGCGCCAGGCGGGGCCGTGGATCTCGATGATCAAGACCGCGGCGCCGCGGATGGCGCTGGAGGTGATCGACGAGGCGATGCAGATGCACGGCGCAGGCGGGCTCAGCCAGGACTTCCCGCTGGCCCACATGTGGACCCACGTCCGCACCCTGCGCCAGGCCGACGGGCCCGACGCGGTCCACCGCCGCCAGGTGGCCCGGCGCGAGCTGCGCCAGTACACGCAGGAAAAGGTGTGATCGGGGGCTGACATGCCCTGATCGCGACGGCGGCGCGCCCCGGCTCGGGGCGCGCCGTTTTCGTTTGGGGAGAGGGGAAGGACTACAGGCGCCCTGCGGGCGGGCTTGGCTTGCGCGCCTGCGGCGCGCGCGGGCTGGCGCCCGCGGAAGGGCCGCTTCTGAACTCACCAGAGAACAAGCCCCGCGCCTGTTCTCCGGACCCGCCCGTCGCTGAAGATGCCTGAGCGACTCGCCCTCGGGGGTCAAGGACAAGCCCCGCTCCGCGGGGTCGCTTCG
>CAXGVP010000256.1:0-5731 GCA_964013055.1 uncultured Albimonas sp. | reverse complement strand
CGTCGACTCCGCTCGCCCCCGGCGACGGATGACCCGGGCCCGGCGCGCGCCGGCGGCCCGCGGCGCCGCCCGATCCCTAGAATGCCCAACATCCCGGAGCGCCGGATTCACTTCCCGGAAACAAAGCCTGCGCATTTTCCAACACGGCGACCCCGCCCGGACCGCCGGGCGCTTCCGGGACCTCGCCGGGGCCGACCGTGACCCAAGACCTGAAGATCAGGACCGTGGACCAAGACCGCAGAACGTGGCGCCGGCCTCGCCGGACGTCCGCCCAGAAGGACAGACGATGACGATCTCCTCCTCGCTCAACGCCTCCGTCGCAGGCCTGAACGTGAACGCCTCGCGCCTGGCGGCGATCTCGGACAACATCGCCAACGCAGGCACTTACGGCTACAAGCGCGCCCAGACCGAGTTCGCCTCGCTGGTCGTCTCCTCCGGCAACGGCAAGTATTCCGCCGGCGGCGTCACCTCGACCACCACCCGGGCCATCTCGGCCGAGGGCTCGATCGTCTCGACCGAGAACTCGCTGGACATGGCCGTGGTCGGCCGCGGCATGCTGCCGGTCACGCCTGTCGACGAGATCGACAGCGCTTCGCCCGAGCTGCGCCTGAAGCCGACCGACAGCTTCACGCCGGATCAGAACGGGACGCTGATCTCCTCCTCGGGCTTCGCCCTGCTGGGCTGGCCGCTCGACCAGAACGAGCAGCCGGTGACCCAGCTGCGCGATTCGACGACGGGGCTCGAGCCGGTCTCGGTCGCGGCCTCGCGCTTCGTCGCCAGCCCCACGACCTTCATGGAGTTCGGCATCAACCTCTCGGCCGAGGACACCCGCGCCGGCGCCTCCGGCGACCCGCTGTCGGTGCCGATCGAGTATTTCGACAACTTCGGCGCGTCCGAGACGCTGACCGCCACCTTCACCCCCACGGTTCCCGCCGCCGGCGCCTCGAACGAATGGACGCTGGAGCTGAACGACAGCGCCACCGCGGCGGCGTCGAACCCGGTCGCGACCTTCACGCTGACCTTCGACGACACCCGCGGCCTGGGCGGCGCGCTGGAGGACGTGACCGTGGTCTCCGGCCCGGGCGTCGCCTACGACGTCGCCTCGGGCGTGGCGGCGATCAACGTCGCCGGCGGCCCGATGGAGATCCAGCTCGGGCCGTACGGGACCAATTCCTCGCTGACCCAGCTGTCGGCGGAATTCGCGCCCTCCTCGATCACCAAGAACGGCAACCGCGCCGGCATCCTGACCTCGATCGAGGTCGACGCCGACGGCTACCTGGTGGGCATCTACGACACCGGCCTCAGCCGCAAGCTGTTCCAGATCCCGGTGGCCGACGTGCCCAACCCCGATGGGCTGGCGGTGAAGGACGGCCAGACCTTCACGGTCACGCCGCAGTCGGGCGCCTTCTACCTGTGGGACTCGGGCTCTGGCCCGGCGGGCATCCTGACCGGCTACGCGCTGGAGGGGTCGACCACCGACATCGCCGCCGAGCTGACCAGCCTGATCGAGACGCAGCGCGCCTATTCCTCCAACGCCAAGGTCGTGCAGACCGTCGACGAAATGCTGCAGGAAACCACCAACATCAAGCGATGAAGCCCCGGCCGGCCGCGCGCCCGCCGCGCGGCCGGCCCCCCCAATCGACCTGACCGGACAAGATCATGAGCATCGGCGTCGCGCTTTCCAACGCCCTGAGCGGCCTCACCGCCACCTCGAAGCGGGCGGAAGTCATTTCCGACAACGTGGCCAACGCGTTGACGCCGGGCTATGCGCGTCGATCGCTGGCGGTTTCCGCCGCATCGGCGGGCGGAGAGGGCCGCGGCGTGCGCATGCACGAGGTGGTCCGCGCCGTCGATCCCCGCGCCACTTTCGAGCGCCGCGCGGCCCAGTCGACGCTCGGCCGCGACCAGGCCTATGCCGGCCCGCAGTCGGTCCTGGCGGACGCCATCGGCTCCGCCGACCAGGCCGGCTCGTTGTCGTCGCGCGCCATCGCGCTCGAGGACGCCATCGCCCGACTGGCCGAGACGCCGGAGGCGCCCTCTCTCCAGCAGGGCGCCGTCGGCGCCGCGGACGACATGGCCAGGGCCCTCGCCGCCGCCTCGCGCGACGTGCAGTCGACCCGCATGGACGCCGAGACCGCGATCACGCGGATGGTCGAGCAGGTCAACGACTCGCTGGCCCGCATCGACGCGCTGAACGAAGACATCGCCGCCGCCACCGTCGGCGGCCAGTCCACCGCCGCGCTGGACGAAGCGCGCGGCGAGGAGATCGATCGCCTGGCCGAGATCATCCCCGTGCGAACCGCCCGGCGCGATCAGGGCGTCGTGGCGATCTACACCCCCGGCGGCGCGGCGCTTCTGGAAGGCCGCCCGGCGCTGCTGGAATTCGACGCGAAAAGCCTGATCACCGCCGACATGACGCTGGCCTCCACCGGACTCAACCCCCTGATCCTGGACGGCAATCCGATCACGGCCGGGACCGGCGACGGCCCGCTGGACGGCGGCGCGCTGGGCGCGCAGTTCGCCATCCGCGACGTCGCCGCGCCGGAGGCTCAGGCCCAGCTCGACGCCATCGCCCGGGACCTGATCCTGCGGTTCGAGGATCCCGCGGTCGACCCCACGCTCGCGGTCGGCGACCCGGGCCTGTTCACCGATGAGGGCAGCGTGTTCGATCCGCTCGACACCGTCGGCCTCGCCGCGCGGATCGAGATCAACGCCGCCGTGGATCCGACCCAGGGCGGCGCCGCCTGGCGGATGCGCGACGGCATCAATGCGGTTGCGGAGGGGCCGGCCGGCCTCGACACCCTGCCGCGCGCCCACCTCGCGACGCTGCGCGAGGCCATCGCCACGCCCGCCGGCTCCGGCGTCAGCGGCTCGCGCAGCTTCATGGACCTGGTCGATTCGGTCGCCTCGCTGCGCGCGCGGGCCGCCGCGGACGCGGATGCGGCCGCCGCCTTCGCCGACGGACGCTACGCCATCAAGGCGGAGGCCGAGGCCAGCTCCACCGGCGTCGATTCCGACCGCGAGATGTCCGACCTGCTGCTGGTCGAGCAGGCCTACGCCGCCAACGCCCGTGTGCTGCAGACCGTCGACGGCCTGCTGCGCCGCCTGCTCGACATCTGACGCCGCCGCCCCGCCGCAACCCCCTGGGAGACGAGAGATGATCACCGGACCGCTGCCCGACCTCGCCGCCACGCTGCGCCTGCAGCGCGACGCGGGGCAGGTGCGCGCCTCGCTGGAACGCTCCGGGCGCGAGCTGAACACCGGAATGAAGGCCGATCTGTTTGCGGCTTCCGGCGGCGACCCGCGCCGTCTGCTGGCGATCGAGGGATCGCAGGCCCGCGCCGCGCGCGAGGCCGAGTCGATCACCCTCGCCCAGGGGCGCCTCGACCTGACCCAGGCGGTGATGGGCGGGCTGCAGGACCTCGCCGACAGCATCGGGCCCGAGCTCGCGGCCGCGGTGGCGCGCGACGACATGAGCTCCGCCCGGATCCACGCCGCGGGGGCCGAGGACGCCTTCCGCAACGCGGTTCAGAACCTCAACACCACCTACGCCGGGCGCACCCTGTTCTCCGGCGCGGCGGTGGACCGCCCGGCGCTGGAGCATCCCGACGTCATTCTCGCCGACGTCGCCGCGGTGGTCGCGGGGGCGGTCGACGCCGCCGACGCCATCGCCCAGGTCGAGACCTATTTCGACGTCGGCGGCGGGTTCGACGCGCGCTTTCTCGGCTCGGCCGAGGATGCGCCGCGCGCCGGCATCGATTCCGGCGACGACGTCGCCATCTCGCGCCGCGCCGACGACCCCGAGGTGCGCGAGCTGCTGCGCGGCCTGGCCCTCGCCGCGGTCACCGTCGATTCCGCCTACGCCGGACCCGCCGACGCGCAGGGCGCCCTGTTCGAGGAGGCCGCCGCCACCACCATGTCCGCGCGCGAATCGCTCGTGCAGTCCCGCGCCCTCCTCGGCCTGTCCGAGCAGGCGCTCGAGGACGCGTCGGTGCGCATCTCGGCCCGCAAGGACGCCCTCGACCTCGCCTGGAACGCCGCCACCTCGAAGGATCCCTACGACGCGGCGGCCGAGTTCCAGGCGCTCGAGCAGCAGCTGGAACGGATCTTCCTGATCACCTCGCGGCTCTCCCGCCTGAACCTGACCGACTTCCTGAGGTGACCCCCGGACCCCGCATCGACGGACGCATGGAATGACTTCTCCCGCGACGACGCAGAACGCGACGACGCCCCGGACCGGACCCCGCCCGCGCCTTGTCGCGCTGCTGGTCTGGCTCCTCGCCGCCCTGCTCGCCGGACCCGCGGCGGCGGACGGCGGACCCGGATCGGACAACGAATACGCCCGCCTCGGCGGTGGAGGCGTGCCCGCGGGCGGTCTCGGTCCCCTCGCGCTCGGCGTGATGGAGGCCGCGCCGGACGCCTTGCGCGTGCGCCTGAAAGACCTGGTCGAGTTCGACGGCGTGCGGGGCAACGACCTCGTCGGCTACGGCCTGGTCGTGGGCCTGAACGGAACCGGCGACGGGCTGCGCAACGCGCCCTTCACCGAGGACGCGCTGACCAACCTGCTGGAGCGGCTGGGCGTCAACATCACCGGCGAGCAGTTCCGCCCCAACAACGTCGCCGCCGTGCTGGTCACCGGCGTGCTGCCGCCCTTCGCCCGCGCCGGCAGCCAGATCGACGTCACCGTCTCGGCGATCGGCGACGCCGACAGCCTGCAGGGCGGCACCCTGATCATGACCCCCCTCAACGCCGCCGATGGCGAGATCTACGCGGTCGCCCAGGGCTCGGTCCTCGCCGGCGGCGTCGTCGCCCAGGGCCAGGCCGAGACCGTGACCCAGGGCGTTCCCACCGCCGGCGTGATCCCCAACGGCGCCCGGGTGGAGCGGGAGATCGAGTTCTCCTTCGACGCCCTGCGCACCCTGCGCCTCGCCCTGCGCGAGCCCGACTTCACCACCGCCGCCCGCATCGCCGGCCGCATCAACGAGGCCGCCGGCCGCCCCATCGCCCGGATGACCGACGCCGGCACCGTGCAGATCGACCTCCCCCGCGCGGGCATGGCCCCCGCGCAGCTGATGTCAGCGCTGGAAAACCTCGAGGTCGCGCCCGCCCGGCGCGCCCGCGTGGTGGTCGACCAGCGCTCCGGCACCATCGTGCTCGGCGACGACGTGCGCGTCAGCCGCGTGGCGATCAGCCAGGGCAACCTGACCCTGCGCATCCGCGAGACGCCGATCGTCTCGCAGCCCAACCCCTTCGCCCCCCGCGGCGCCGAGACCATCGTCGTCCCCCGCACCGACGCCGCCATCGAGGAGGATCAGGGCACCCCCCTCGCGGTCGTGGGCAACGAGGTCACGCTCTCCCAGCTGGTCGAGGGCTTGAACGCCCTCGGCGTCACCCCCCGCGACCTGATGGAGATCCTCAAGACCGTGAAGGCCGCCGGCGCCCTGCACGCCGAGTTCATCGTGCAATAAGCGCCCAGCGCCGGCCCGACGACGCCGGTTGCATCGCGCCCCGAGGCCGTGCGCGCAGCGGCGATCGTCCGCACCACACGTGGGCTCGCGCAGCAAGAGCGCCAAAGCGCACCGTCGACGTCCGCGCGCGGGCCCCCGCGATGGCCCCGCCGCCCCCGCACAGGCGGCGCGGGCGCCCGGGATCCCGCCCCTGGCCCCTTTCCCGACCGGTCGCCACGGAGCCGCCGCCCGCCCCGGCGACCCGGGGTGGGTGGGCGGGAGGG
>CAXGVP010000255.1:0-5739 GCA_964013055.1 uncultured Albimonas sp. | reverse complement strand
TCGCCGGCGAAGGGGCGGGCGGCGAGCAGGCGCGCGGCCTCGATCATCGCGACCAGCCCGCCCTTCATGTCGGCCGAGCCGCGGCCGTAGAGCAGCCCGTCCGCGATCTCGCCGCCCAGGGGCGCGCGGGTCCAGCGGGCGGCGTCGCCGACGGGGTAGGTGTCGAGGTGACCGTTCAGGACCAGCCGGCGGCCGGGCCGGGCGCCAGGGATCGCCACCATCAGGTTCGTGACCGGGGCCACGGCCTCGTGGAACGCGATCTCGGCGCCGGGGAGGTCGGCCAGAAGCGCCGCGCAGGCCTCGGCCATCGGGCGGGTGGCCGAGGGCGGGGTCTGGCTGTCGATCCCGACCAGGGCCGCGGTCTGCGCGGCCATCGCCTCGGCGCGCGCGGTCATCCAGGCGCGGGCGGCGGCGCCGTCGCGGGCGTCGGGGGCGCTCATGCCTCGGCCCGGGACATGCGGGCGGAGCGGATCAGCATCAGGATCTCGAAGGTCGTCGCGGCGGCGAGGAAGGCGGTCATCCCGTTCACGTCCTGCGGCGGGCTGACCGTGTTCACGTCCGCCGCCACCACGTTCAGCCCGTCCAGCGCCTTGAGCAGGCCGAGCCCCTCGCGGGCGCTCAGGCCCCCCCAGACCGGCGTGCACACGCCCGGCGCGCAGGAGGGGTCGAAGACGTCCATGTCCCAGGACAGATAGACCGGCCGGTCGCCCAGCGTCGCCTTCAGCTCGGCCACCACGTCGTCCTGCCCGCGCTCGAGGAACTGGGCCAGCGTCAGGGTGTTGTAGCCCAGCTCGCGGGCATGGGCGTGGGCGCCCGAGCGCATCGTCGTCCCCCGCAGCCCGAGGTGCCACGACAGCCCCGCCAGCGCCCGCTGCTCCAGCGCCACATGGGTGAACTGGGTCGAGGGGTCGATGGGGTACGCGGGATCCACCGGATAGGCGTCGGTATGGCTGTCGATGTGCAGCACCGCCAGCCCCGGATGCACCCGCGAGGCCGCCCGCACCAGCGGCAGCGAGATCGAGCCGTCGCCCCCGAAGCCCACCGGCGCAGCCCCCTGGGAGGCGAGGCGGAAGGCGGCCTCCTCGATCGCGGCGAAGCTCTCCTCGACCCGGGCGGGGGTCAGGATCACGTCGCCCGCGTCGATCACCCCCATCTGGGCGATGACGTCGAGGTCCGCGCGCTCGCTGTCGTAGCGGCGGACCAGGCCGGACTGGGCGCGGATCGCCTCCGGCCCCTGGCGCGAGCCGATGCGGAACGGGTGGATGCCGCAGTCGAAGGGGCAGCCCAGGATCGCGGCCTGCGCGCCGCGGGCGTCGGTGGAGAAGGGGGCGGACATGAAGGTCGGCGGCCCGCGGAACAGGTCGGCGTCGGGCAGATCGTCGGGGGACATGGTCGGGGCTCCGGGACGGCGGGTCGATGGAGAAGGGGCGTCCGGCGCCGCGCGCCGGGACGGGCGCGCGGCGGGGCTGGGGGGCCTCAGCGGCGGGAGAGGCGACGCTCCCAGATGCGGATGCCCATGGCCAGCGGCCAGCAGATCAGGAAGTAGACCACCGCGATGAAGGTGAAGATCTCCAGCGGGCGGAAGATCGAGGACGACAGCTCCATGCCGCGCCGGGTGATCTCGCCGACCGAGATGACCGAGCCGAGGGAGGAATACTTGATCAGCTGCACGAAGTTCGCGGCCAGCGGCGGCAGGATGGTGCGCACCGCCTGGGGCAGGGTGATGCGCGTGAAGGTCTGGAACGGCGACAGGCCCAGCACCTGCGCGGCCTCCCGGTGGCCGACGGGAACCGACTGGATGCCCGCGCGATAGGCCTCGGCGATGAAGGCGGAGGAATACAGCGACAGCCCGATCACCAGCGCCGTCCAGGCGTCGAGGTTGATGCCCAGCGTGATGGGCATGACGTAGTAGACCCACAAGAGCTGCACCAGGATCGGCGTGTTGCGCACGATCTCGCCCACGGTCAGGCCGATCAGGCGCAGCACGCGCCAGGGCGAGAGGTCCAGCAGCGCGATCACCAGCCCGCCCACCAGCGCCAGCGCCAGGGTGATGGCCGAGATCAGCAGCGTTTGCTGCAGGCCGCTCATCAGGAAGTCGATGTTGGCGGGAATGACGTCCCACCGGAACGTGTAGTCGCCCATGCGGCGGCCTCTCCGGGTTCGGGTTGCGCCGCGGCGCGGCGGCGGTCGCGGGCGATAGGGAGGCGGGCGGCCGGGGCCGCCCGCCGTCGCCGCGTCAGGGGGCCACGATCGGGCCCAGCTCGTTCTTCTCGGCGAACTGCTTCAGCCGGCCGTCGAGCTTGATCGTCGAGACGAACAGGTTGACGTAGTTGAGCCAGATCTGGTCGCCCTGCGGCACCACGTAGGAATAGGGCGTGGGGCGCAGCTCGCCGTCGGGCTCGATGGTGTTGGCCCAGTCGAACAGCGAGCTCAGCTTCACCGAGGTCGGGTAGTCGGTCATCAGCACGTCGGCGCGCCCGGCCATCACCTCGCCCTCGCGCGAGGCCGGCGGGGCCACGGTGACCAGCTCGGCGTTCTTGAGGTAGCCGCGCATGAACGGCTCGATGTAGGAGCCCAGCGTGACCACGACGCGCACGCCCTCCTTGTCGATGTCGCCCCAGCTCTGGATCGGGCCGCCGGTCTTGGTCACCGCGTAGATCGAGGACACCAGGTAGGGGTCCGAGAAGGCCACCGCCTGCGCGCGCTGCAGGGTGGCGCCGATGCCGAACATGCCGATCTCGCACTTGTCGGCCTGCAGGTCGGCGATGAAGGTGCCGAAGGAGCTCTCGACGATCTCCAGCTCGACGCCCAGCTCCTTCGCCAGCTCCTTCGAGAGGTCCGCGTCGATGCCCTCGATCTCGTTGGTCTGCGGGTTGCGGTAGGAGATCGCGTAGTAGTTCGGATACTGGCACACCCGCAGCGTCCCCGAGGAGGTGACGCGGTAGAGGCGCGAGTCCGCCTGCTGCGCGGAGGCGGGCTGCGCGGCGGCGAACCCGCCGGCGGCGACGAGGGCGGCGAGCGCCGTCTTCAGGATCTGCTTCATGGGTCGTCTCCGTTGCGGTGGTCGGGGGGAGGAGAAGGAGGGCTCCGGCTCAGTCCTCGAGCCGGGCGAGGAAGCGGGCGGCGCGCTCGGTCTTGGGCGCGTCGAAGAAGCCGGCGGGGGCGCCTTCCTCGACGATCTCGCCGGCGTCCATGAAGATCACGCGGGTGCAGGCGCGGCGCGCGAAGCTCATCTCGTGGGTGACGGCGAGCATGGTCATGCCCTCCTCCGCGAGCTGGCGCATGACGGCCAGCACCTCGGCCTTCAGCTCGGGGTCGAGCGCCGAGGTCGCCTCGTCGAACAGCATCAGCCGCGGCTTCATCGCCAGGGCGCGCGCGATCGCCACGCGCTGCTGCTGGCCGCCGGACAGCCGCCCCGGGCTCGCGTCGCGCTTGTCGGAGAGGCCGACCTTGGCGAGCAGCGCCTCGGCCTCCGCCACCGCCTGGTCGCGGCTGAGGCCGCGGACCCGGACCGGGGCCTCGATCACGTTGCCCAGCACGCTCATGTGCGGCCACAGGTTGAAGTGCTGGAAGACCATGCCGATGTCCGAGCGCACCGCCCGCGCCGCCCGGCGCACCGCGCCCGAGGGCCGGCCGGCGGCGATGATCGTCCCGTCCATGCGGATCTCGCCCTCGGTGGGCGTCTCGAGCAGGGCGAGGCTGCGCAGCAGCGTGGTCTTGCCCGATCCCGAGGGCCCGACGACGCAGACCACCTCGCCGCTGCGCACCCCCATGGAGACGTCGCGCAGAACCGTGTTCTCGCCGAAGCGCTTGGTCAGTGCCCGCGTTTCGATCAGGGGGCCGGTGGATGCGTCAGCCGGTTGCATACGGGCGGAACTCGCTGCTGATTCATTGGTCATCACGAGTCGTTATGCATTGACCCCATCTGTCCATCAAGGATAAAATTTTCTCTGTCAGGAATGACGTTCCGGCCATAAGGAATTTCGATGACCTTCGATCCCCGCCTGCTGGAGGCCTTTCGCACCGTGGTCGAGGCCGGCTCGGTCACCGGCGCCGCGCGTCTGCTGGGCGTCACCCAGCCCGCGGTCAGCGCCCAGATCGCGCGGCTGGAGACCAGCGCCGGGTTCGAGCTGTTCGAGCGCTCCGGCGGGCGCCTGACGATCACCTTCCGCGGCCGCCGCTTCTACGAGGAGATCCGCACCGCGCTCGGCGCGCTGGAGCGGCTGGAGCAGGCCGCCCGCGACATCCGCTCGGGCGAGACCGAGACGCTGGTGGTCGCGGGCCACCCCTCCGCCTCGATCTCCTTGCTGCCCGAGGTGGTGGCCCAGCTGCGCGCCCGCCGCCCCGACGCGCGCATCGTGATGCTCAACCGCACCTCCGAGGAGGTCGCCGCCGCCTTCGAGGCGGGCGCCGTGGACATCGCGGTGGCCGAGTGGCCGATCCATGTGCAGGGCGTCGAGATCCGCCGCCATTCCGCCGACTGCCTCGCCATCGTCCCCGCCGGCCACCCGCTGGCCGGGAAGCCGGCGCTGGGCCCTGCCGACCTCGCCGCCCACCCGCTGGTGGGCATGTCCGAGCGCCGGCTGATCGGCCACCGGGTCCGCGAGCTGTTCGTGGAATGCGGGCTCGACTACGCCCCCGCGATCGAGAGCGAGTTCTTCGCCGCGATCTGCGGGCTGGTCGCGGCCGGCGCCGGCGTGGCCGTGGTCGACGCGTGGTCCGCGCGCACCTTCGCCTCGCTGGGCCTGGTCGCGCGCCCGTTCCGCCCGGCGCTGCGCTACGAGATCGGCGTGTTCCGCCGCGCCTCCACCTCGCCCACCCCGCTGGCCGAAGAGCTGATGGCGCTGATCGAGCGCCGGCTGACCGGCGCCGACGCAACCGACCCGGAGACCCCCGCATGACCGACGCCCCCTTCCTCGACCGCGCCTTCGCGGCGATCTGCGACACCGGGGGCCGGCTGTGCGGATCGCCTTCGGAGCGTGCCGCGACCGCGTTGCTGAAGGACCTGGGGCGCGAGGCGACCGGCGTCGCCGTCCGCGCGGAACCCTTCGAATACGGCGGCTGGCGCCCGCTGGCCTGCGCCCTGACCGGCCCCGACGGCGCCCCCCTGCCGGCCCACCCCCTGGTGCGCAGCGCGCCTGGCGAGGTCGAGGCGGAGGTCATCGACCTCGGCCGCGGAGAGCCGGAGGCCTTCGCCGCCCACGACGGCGAGATCGCCGGCCGCATCGTCCTCGTGCGCCACGAGCTGATGTTCAACCCCGGCACCATCCACCGCCGCCTGAAATACCGCGCCGCCGTCGAGGCCGGCGCCGTGGGCTTCCTGATCGCCGGCCCCGTCGCGGGCGGCTGCGTCGCCGGCTCCTCCGGCCGGGCCCCGCAGGAGCCGGGCATCCCCGCCTTCGGCATCTCCCCCGAGGCCGCGCAGGCGCTCGCCCGCCGCGCCGCCGGCCGCCCCCGCGCGCGGATGTCCCTGACCACCGAGGAAGGCCCCGCCACGGCCGAGAACCTGTTCTTCGACCTCCCCGGCCGCACCGACGAGCGGGTGATCCTGACCGCCCATATCGACGGCCACGACCTGGGCGAGAGCGCCATCGACAACGCCTCCGGCCTCGCCGCCGCGCTGGAGGTCGCCCGCCGCCTGACCGCCGACCGCCCCGCCGGCGGCTGGCGACGGGGCCTGACGCTCGCCTTCTTCAACGCCGAGGAATGGGCGCTGACCGGCTCGGCCCTGCATGTCGA
>CAXGVP010000254.1:0-5755 GCA_964013055.1 uncultured Albimonas sp. | reverse complement strand
AGGAGGCCCCGGGTCAAGCCCGGGGCGCGCGCGGGGCTGGCGGCACGCCCGCGTAGGCGCGGCGGTGGCGGGCGGTCAAGCCCGGGGCGCGCGCGGGGCTGGCCTCGGCGCCGGGTCGGCGCGGTCCCGCCGGCATGGACGGGCGGACGCCCGCCGCGGGCGCCGGGCCCGACCCGGGGCCTCTCTCCGGCTGCGACGGGGAGAGGCCGGCGGGCTGCGGCCGGGGGGAAATGGCCGGAGCGGCGGCGCTGGCCGGCCTCAGCAGATCCGCGGCAGTTGCTCGCCCAGCAGCATGTCGACGAGGCGACGGCCGCCGAAGGCGGTGCGCAGGGTCACGCGGCCGGGCTCGCCCTCCTGCGCGCGGCCGATGGCGACGGCGTTCGCGCCCTCGGGCAGGGCGCGCATGGCGGCGAGCGCCGCGTCGGCCTGGTCCTCGGGGACGAAGGCCACCAGCGTGCCCTCGTTGGCGAGGTAGAGGGGGTCGAGGCCCAGGATCTCGCACATCCCCTCCACCTCCGGGCGCAGCGGGAGGGCGGTCTCGTCCAGCTCGATGGAGAGGGCGGAAGCCTCGGCGATCTCGTTCAGCGCCGAGGCGATCCCCCCGCGGGTCGCGTCACGCGCGCAGCGCAGGCCGGGGGCGGCGGCGAGCATCGCCTCGACCAGCCGGTTGAGGGAGGCGCAGTCGGATTGCAGGTCGGTGGACAGCGCCAGGTCCCCGCGGGCGGCGAGGATCGCGGCGCCGTGGTCGCCCAGCACGCCGTTGACGAGGGCGACGTCGCCCGGGCGCACCCGCTCGGCCGCCATCTCCCGGCCGGGCGGGATCACGCCGACGCCCGAGGTGGTGACATAGACCCGGTCGGCCGCGCCCCGCTGCACCACCTTGGTGTCGCCGGTGACGATGCGCACGCCGGCGCGGTCGGCCTCGGCGCGCATGGTGGCGGCGATGCGGCGCAGCAGCGCCACCTCGCACCCCTCCTCGATGATGAAGGCTGCCGAGAGCCACAGCGGCCGCGCGCCGCCCACGGCGAGGTCGTTGACCGTGCCGCAGACCGCCAGTTTGCCGATGTCGCCGCCGGGGAACTCCACCGGCGTCACCACGAAAGAATCCGTGGTGAAGGCGAGGCGGGCGCCGGGTTCCGCCAGGGCTTCGGAGGTCAGGCGGGCCTGGTCCTCCATCCCCGGAGGCTCGAAGGCGGCGGTGAAGACCGATTCCACCAGGTCGCGCATGGCGCGGCCGCCGCCGCCGTGGGCGAGGGTCACCCGCTCGTCGCGGAGGGTGCGGGCGGGGCGCAGGCCGTCCTTCATGGGCCGTTCCTCATTCCGCGGCGACGCGGGCGCCGCCGTATTGCCAGTAGGCCGCGCAGGCGCCCTCGGAGCTGACCATCAGGGCGCCGAGCGGCGTCTCCGGGCTGCAGCCGTTCCCGAAGCGCGGGCAGGCGGTGGGCTTGATGCGGCCGGTCATCACCTGGCCGCAGGCGCAGCCCTCGGGTTCCTCGACATGGCGGGGGCCGGCGGCGTAGCCGATGGCGAACTTCTCCTCGGCATCCCAGGCGCGGAACGCCTCGCGGATGCGCAGGCCGGAGGCGTCGATCTCCCCCAGGCCCCGCCATTCGAAGCTGGGGCGGGGTTCGTAGACCTCTTCGATGGCCTTGAGGGAGACAGGGTTGCCGTGCTCCGGGACCACGCGGGCGTACTGGTTTTCCACCTCGGCGCGGCCGTCGCGGATCTGTTCGAGAACCATCAGCACGGATTGCAGCAGGTCCAGCGGCTCGAACCCCGCCACGACGATCGGTTTTCCATAGTCGGCGGCGATGAAGTCGTAAGCGTGCACGCCGATGACCATCGAGACATGGCCCGGGCCGACGAACCCGTCGAGCATCATCCAGGGATCGTCCAGCAGCGCCTTCAGCGGCGGCGGGACGGTGATGTGGTTGCAGAAGATCGAGAAATTCGGGATCTGCTCGCGGGCCGCCTGAAGCAGGGTCAGGGCGGTCGAGGGGGTGGTGGTCTCGAAGCCGAGGCCGAAGAACACCACCTCGCGGTCCGGGTTGCGCCGCGCCAGCTCCAGCGCGTCGAGGGGCGAGTAGACCATGCGCACGTCGGCCCCGCGGGCCTTGGCCTGCATCAGCGAGCCCTTCGTGCCGGGCACCCGCATGGCGTCGCCGAAGGTGGTGAAGATGACGCCGGGCGTCTCGGCGATCTCGATGCATTCGTCGACGCGGGCCATGGGCAGGACGCAGACCGGGCAGCCGGGGCCGTGGATGAACTCGATCCCCTCGTGCACCAGCTTGTCGAGCCCGTAGCGGAAGATCGCGTGGGTGTGGCCGCCGCAGATCTCCATGATGCGCACGGGGGCGTCTTTCGTGGCGCCGATGGCCTCGGTGACCTCGGCGATGCGGGCGATCAGGGCGCGGGCGGCCTTGGGGTCGCGGAATTCCTCGACGTATCTCATGACATGCCCTCCAGCGACTTCGCGCCCTCGGCCATGGCGTCGAGCGCCTCCTGCGCCTCGCCCAGCTCGCGCAGGGCGTCGAGGGTGCGGGTGGCCTCATGCTCGTCGATCAGCGCCATGGCGAAGCCGACGTGGATCAGGACCCATTCGCCGATCAGGCCCTCCAGGGGCCCGTCCGCCACGCAGGCGACCGAGACCTCGCGGCGCACGCCGGAGACGTCGGCCATGGCCATCTGGCGGGCCTCGTCGGTGATCGCGACGATGCGGCCGGGGATGCCGAGACACATGGGGTCAGTCCTCCTCTTCGGCGTCGACGGGGGCGGGGGGCGCCAGCCCGTAGCGGTCGAGTTTCGCGCGCAGGCCGACGCGGCTGAGGCCGAGTTCGGCCGCCGCCCGGCTCTTGTTCCAGCGCAGGCGGGTCAGGGTCTCGCGCAGGATGCGCATCTCCATCAGCTCGATGCGGTCCTTCAGGGCGCCCTCGGCGGTCATCACCTCCGAGGCGCGGCGGTCGTCGGGGTCCTGGCCGGGCTCGGCCTGCAGGATCGGGCGGGAGATCAGCTCGGGGCCCAGCACGGGGCCCTGGGCGGCCACCAGCATCCGGGTGATCTCGTTCTCCAGCTCGCGCAGGTTGCCGGGCCAGTCGTAGCCCTCGAGGAACTCCAGCGCGGCGTCCGACAGGCCGCGCACCGGCTTGCCATGGCGGGCGGAGAGGTCCGCGAGCAGGCTCCGCGCCAGGACCGAGACGTCTCCGGGGCGCGCCCGCAGCGGCGGGACCGCGATCTCGGCCACCGCGAGGGCGAAATAGAGGTCGGAGCGGAAGGTCCCTTCCGCCACCATCGCCTTGAGGTCGCGATGGGCGCCGCAGATCAGGCGCAGGCGGGTGGTCTGGGTCTCCAGCGCGCCGACCTGGGCGAAGGCGCCTTCGGTGGCGACCCGCAGCAGGGCCACCTGCAGGCGAGGGCTCAGGCTGTCGATGCCGTTGAGGAACAGCGTGCCGCGGTCGGCCTTCTGGAACAGGCCGATGCGGGTGGACTGCACGCCCGGCGCGGCGCCGCGGCGGATGCCGAACAGCTCGGCCTCCAGCATCTCGTCGGTCATGCCGGCGCAGTTGAGCTGGAAGAACGGGCGGTCGGAGCGCAGCGAGGCGTAGTGCATCGCCCGCGCGATCTCGGCCTTGCCCACGCCCGGCTCGCCGGTCGCCAGAACCGGGATGTCGAAGCTGGCGTGGCGACGGGCGGCGGCGATGACGGCGTTCAGCGGGGAATTGGGGGCGCGCAGGATGTGGTCGAAGCCCAGCCCCTCGCGCAGGGCCTTGCGGCGTTTCTCCAGTTTCGTGTCCGCGGCCGACGAGAGGTAGCGCATCTCCAGCGACATGCGCTCGTGATCCCGGCTCAGGCGGAACAGGTGGACGGCGTTGCGGGCCGCCATCAGCAGCTGGTCGGGGTGCCAGGGCTTGGGGATGAACTGGTAGATGCCGGCCTCGTTGATCGCCGAGATCATGTCGTTGGTCTCGGTGTAGCCGGTGATGATGATGCGCACCGTCTCCGGCCAGCGCTCGCGGCAGTCGGCCAGGAACTCCGCGCCCGTGCGCCCGGGCATCCGCTGGTCGCAGAAGATCGCCTGGACGTAGTTGTCCTGCATGTGGGCCATCGCCTGATCGGCGTCGGCGGCCTCGAGGCAGTCGAACTCGTCCTCCAGCGCCATGCGCATGGCGGCGAGCGAGTGGGGCTCGTCGTCGACCAGCAGCAGGGTGGGCAGGGGCGCGGGGGGCATCGTCTTATTCCGCGGCGAGCGGCGAGACGCGCTCGGCCTCGGCGTCGAGCCAGGCGAGCCAGGCCTCCATCCCCTCGCCGGTGCGGGCGGAGAGGCGGATCACCTCGATGGCGGGGTTCACGCGGCGGAGGTTGGTCTCGATCAGGTCGAGGTCGGTGTCGCAATGCGGGGCGAGGTCGGTCTTGTTGACGATCGCCAGCCGGGCCGCGGCGAACATGTCGGGGTATTTCAGCGGCTTGTCCTCGCCCTCGGTGACCGAGAGGATGGCGACCTTGGCGGCCTCGCCGAGGTCGAAGGCGGCCGGGCAGACGAGGTTGCCGACGTTCTCGATGAAGAGCACGCCGCCCGGCGCCAGCGGCAGGCGTTCCAGCGCATGCTGGACCATGTGGGCGTCGAGGTGGCAGCCCTTGCCGGTGTTGACCTGCACCGCGGGGGCCCCGGTCTCACGGATGCGGTCGGCGTCGTTGGTGGTCTGCTGGTCGCCCTCGATCACGGTGACGGAGCGGGCGTCTTCGCGGGCCGTCATCGCCTCGATGGTTTTCACCAGCAGCGTGGTCTTGCCGGAGCCCGGCGAGGAGACGAGGTTCAGCGCCAGCACCCCCAGCGCCTTGAGCAGGCGGCGGTTGACGGCGGCGTAGCCGTCATTCTTGGCGAGCACGTCGGTCTCGATCTCGATCAGCCGGGCCTGGGAGAGGCCCGCGACCTCGACCCCCGCCGGGCCCTGGCCGAAGTGCAGGGCGCCGCCCCCGCGGCCCGCGGCGGGGTCGGGGCGGTGGACGTGCACCTCGGTCCCGCAGCCGCAGTCGGGGCCGTGGACGTGGTCGTGAGGGTGGTCATGCCCATGGTCATGGGAATGCGTGTGGGAATGCCCGGGGCCTTCCAGTTTCGCGTCGCCGCAGCCGCAGACGGTGCACATCACTGCGCCTCCATGTCCTTGATCCTCAGCTCGTCCCCGCCGGTGGCGAGCACCTTGGCGCCGCCGCAGTCGGGACAGGGGGAGAGCCGGTCGTCGATCGTCACGTCCTTCATGCAGTCGTAGCACCAGCCGCGGCCGGGGATGTCGATGAATTCCAGCGCCGCGCCCTCGGCCGGCGTGCCGCGCATCACCACCTCGAAGGCGAACTCCAGCGCCGGCTTCTCGACGCCCGAGAAGCGGCCGATCTCGAGCCGGACGCGGGAGATGCGGTCGACCGAATGGCGGGCGGCCTGGTTGACGATGATCTCGCGGATGCCTTCGCAGAGGGACATTTCGTGCATCAGGCGGCCTCCGGTCCGGCCGACTCCAGCGCCACGGGCGCGCAGGGGTCGAGGATGGCGAGCAGCAGGCCCGCCTTGTCCTCGGCATCGGGGCCGAGGGTGGCGAGGCTGCGCTCCAGCACGCCGCCGGGGGCGGTGAGGTGGTCGGTGGGGGTCACGCGCTCGAAGGCGGCGACGCGGCCGCCGGCGACGCGCGCCCTGACGGCATAAAGGCCCCGGGCGGCCTCGACCAGCGCGGAGCCGGCATGGGTTCGGGCGTGGGGCAGGCGCCCG
>CAXGVP010000253.1:0-5759 GCA_964013055.1 uncultured Albimonas sp. | reverse complement strand
CCGGCCGCCGGCGCCCCCCGAGGCGGATCGCGCCACGCCCGCCCCGGGCGACGGTCGCCACCGGACCCGACGCCAGCCCCGCCGCGGCGAGCCGGACGCCCGCCCCGGGCGCGACCGTCGCGCCGCGGCTCCCTCCGCCCGCCGCAGAGGCGCCCGGCCGGCCTACGCGCGCTCGAAGCCGCGCTTCAGCTCCCAGTCGGTGATCCGGCGGTCCTGCTCCATCTGCTCGATATGGGCGGCGTGCAGGTAGTGCTCGACCACCTCGTCGCCGAAGGCCCCGCGCAGGAACTCCGAGCCGCGCGCCAGCTCCATCGCCTCGCGCAGCGTGGCGGGGATCTCGGGGATGGCCTCGGTCTGGTAGGCGTCGCCGCGATGCTCGGGGGGCAGCTCCATCCCCTTCTCGATGCCGTCGAGGCCCGCCGCGATCATCGAAGCGATCGCCATGTAGGGGTTCAGGTCGGCGCCGCCGATCCGGCACTCGGCGCGGACCGCCTTCGTGCCCTCGCCCACCACCCGGAAGCCGGCGGTGCGGTTGTCCATCGACCAGCAGATCTTGGTCGGCGCGAAAGTGCCCGCCACGAAGCGCTTGTAGCTGTTGATGTAGGGCGCGAGGAACAGGGTCATCTCGGCGGCATGCGCCAGCTGCCCCGCGAGGAACGACCGCATCAGGTCCGACATGCCGTAGGGCTTCGCGGGATCGTGGAACAGCGGCTCCCCGTCCGGGCCCGCCAGCGACATGTGGACGTGGGAGGAATTGCCGGCGTGGTCGTAGCTCCATTTCGCCATGAAGCTCACCGACTTGCCCTTGGCCCAGGCGATCTCCTTGATCCCGTTCTTCAGGATCACGTGCCGGTCGGCCATGGTCAGCGCCTCGGCGTAGCGGACGTTGATCTCCTCCTGGCCCGCGTCCGCCTCGCCCTTCGAGTTCTCGATGGGGATGTCGGCCGCGTTCATCTGGGTGCGGATCGCGCGCATCACATCCTCCTCCTTGGTGGTCTGGAAGATGTGGTAGTCCTCGTTGTAGGCGCTGATCGTGCTCATCCCGAGGTGCCGCTTGGCCTGCGCCTCCTCGTAGCTTTCCTTGAACAGGAAGAACTCCAGCTCGGTCGCCGCGTTCGCCGTCCATCCGCGCTTGGCCAGCCGCTCCACCTGCGCGCGCAGCACGTTGCGCGGGGCGTGCAGAACGGCATGGCGATGGTGATCGAGCAGGTCGCAGACCACCAGCGCCGTCCCCTCCAGCCACGGGATCCGCCGCAGCGTGGTCAGGTCCGGCTTCATGATGTAGTCGCCATAGCCCTTCTCCCAGGACGTGGCGGCGAAGCCCTGCACCGTCTCCATCTCCATGTCGGTGGCCTGGAGATAGTTGCAGGAGTGGGTCTCCTCGACCGCGCCGTCGAGGAAGAACTCGGCCTGGAAGCGCTTGCCCATCAGGCGGCCCTGCATGTCCGGCTGCACCGCCAGCACGGTGTCGATCTCGCCGGCCTCGACGGCGGCGCGCAGCTCTTCCAGGGTCAGTTTTCCGGGCATGGGTCGCCTCTTTCAGGGTCTTGTCGCAGGGAAGGGGGCCGCGGAACGGCCCCCCTCGTCAATCGGCGCCGAAAGCGTCAGCCCAGGCCGTAGGGCGGGCCGGCCTTCTCGATCACGGCGTTGTAGTCCTCGAAGATCTTCACCACGCGCGCGGCGCGGTCCGAGATCTGCGACTTCTCCTTCCAGAAGACCTTGGCGGCCTCCTCGACCTGCTTCCACTCCTCGGCGGGGATCTCGGTCAGCTCCAGCTTCTCGCCGCTCGCGCGCAGCTTCGCCTCGCCGCCCCAATACCACTGGGTGCGGTAGAAGTGGCCCATGTCGATGCACGACATCACCAGCTGCTGCAGCTCCGGCGTCAGCGCGCCCCAGCTGTCGGGGTTGACGTAGAACGAGCCGATCCAGGCCCCGCAGATGTTGTTGAGCAGGAAGTAGTCGGTCACGTCCGCCCAGCCGACGGTGTAGTCCTCGGTGATCCCCGACCAGGCCATGCCGTCGAGCTCGCCGGTCTGCACCGCGACCTCGGCGTCCTCGTAGGGGATCGAGACCGGCACCACGCCGAACTGCGCCAGGAACTCGCCCGCCGTGGGGAAGGTGTAGAGCTTCAGCCCCGACAGATCCGCCAGCGAGGTGACCTTCTTTTTCGTATTGAAGTGGCACGGATCCTGGCCGGCCGCGGACAGCCATTTGACCCCGACCTCGTCATAGGCCTCGGTCCAGATCTCGGCCAGCCCGTACTGCTTGAACAGCACCGGCACGTCCATGATCTGCTTGGTGGCCATCGGGAAGTAGCCGCCGAAGACCGAGATATCCACGGGCGCCGCCATCGAGTCGTCGTCCGAGTGCACCCCGTCGATCACCCCGTTCTGCAGCGCGCGGAACAGCTCGCCCGTGGGCACGATCTGGTCGGCGTAGAAAAGCTCGATCTCCAGCGCCCCGCCGGCGGCGGCGTTGATCGCGTCGATGATCGGCTTGGTGACATGCTCGCCCAGCGCCGCGCCCGCGTAGGTCTGGAAGCGCCACTTGATCGGGCTCTGCGCCTTGACGATGGACGGCGCCGCCAGCGCGCCGACGCCGGCCAGGCCCGCGCCCTTCAGGAACTGTCTTCTCTGGTTCATGGTCTCACCTCTCTGCTGTTGGACCGCCCGTTGGCCGGGCGCGTTCTGCTTCGATCTCAGTTTCCGTAGACCAGCCCCGGCAGCCACAGCGCGATCTGCGGGAAGACCATCACCAGCACCAGCGCCAGCACCATCACCCCCACGAAGGGAATGATCGAGCGGTAGATGTCGTGGATCGTCACCCCCGGAGGCGCCATGGCCCGCATCAGGAACAGGTTGTAGCCGAAGGGCGGGGTCATGTAGGCGACCTGGCAGGTGATGGTGTAGAGCACCCCGTACCACACCAGGTCGAAGCCCAGCGCCTTGACCAGCGGCACGAACAGCGGCGCCACGATCACCAGCATCGCGGTGTCGTCGAGGAACGTGCCCATGATCAGGTAGGTCAGCTGCATCAGGATCAGGATCTCCCACGGACCCAGGCCCAGCTGCTCGGTGAACAGGCTTTCCAGGGCCCGCACCGCGCCCAGCCCGTCGAAGACGGCGCCGAAGCACAGCGCGGCGAGGATGATCCACATGAACATGCAGGAGATGCCGAGCGTCTTGCGCACCGTCGCCTCGAGCACATGGAAGCTCAGCCGGCGTTTCGCCAGCGCCGCCAGCGTGGCGGCGACGGCGCCCACGGCCGAGGACTCGACCAGGCTGGTGTAGCCCATCACGAACAGCCCGGTCATCGAGAAGAAGATCAGCAGCGGCCAGATCCCCGCGCGGAGCGAGCGCAGCTTGTCCGCCCGGGTGATCTTCGCCCGCTCCTCCGCCGGCATGGCGGGCGCAAGCTCGGGCTGAAGCCGGCAGCGGATCACGATGTAGGCGATGAACATCCCCGCCATCATCAGCCCCGGGATCGCGCCCGCCAGCCACAGCTGCCCCACCGGCGCCCGGGCGATCATCCCGTAGAGCACCAGCACCACCGAGGGCGGCACCAGGATCCCCAGCGATGACCCCGCCTGGATCACCCCCGTGACCATGATCTTGTCGTAGCCGCGCCGCAGCAGCTCCGGCATGGCGATGGTCGCGCCGATGGCCATGCCGGCGACCGACAGGCCGTTCATGGCCGAGATCGCCACCATCAGCCCGATGGTGCCCACGGCGAGGCCGCCCCGCAGGCCCCCGGACCAGACATGGAACATCTCGTAGAGGTCGTCGGCGATGCCGCTCTCGGACATCATGTAGCCCATGTAGATGAACAGCGGCAGCGTCAGCAGCGGATACCAGCGCATCAGCTTCATGGCCGACGAGAACGCCAGCTCGAACCCCCCGCCCCCCCACAGCAGCACGGCCGAGGCGACGGCGACCGCGCCGATGGCCGCGAACACCCGCTGCCCGGTGAACAGCATCACCATCATCGAGGCGAACATGGTCAGCGCGATGGCCTCGTAGCTCATGCCGAGCCCTCGCCGAGATGGTCGCGCACGGGGTCGAGACCCGAGGGCAGGGGCGTTCCCCGCGCCTCGGCGACGTTGCGGATGAACTGGGCGACGGCCTGCAGCAGCATCAGCGCGATGGCGATGCACATCACCACCTTGATCGGCCACATGTAGGGTCGCCACAGGGACCGCGCCCGCTCCCCGAACTCGATGGAATAGGCGGTGGAGCTGATCCCGCCCGCCAGCAGGAAGCCCAGGTAGAAGATCAGGAACAGCACGGTGACCGCATCGACCGTGGCGCGCGTCCGCGGCGACCAGCGCCCGTAGGCGAGGTCCATGCGCACATGGTCCCCGGTCTGCATCGAGTAGGGCCCGCCCAGCAGGTAATAGGCGACCATCAGGAACTGCGCCGCCTCGAGCGTCCAGATCGAGGGGGCGAAGGCGGCCTTGGAGATCGCCGACCAGAACAGCACCCCGATCAGGGCGAAGATGCTCCACATCGCGACCCGGCCGACGGCGCGGTTGATCCGGTCGATCCAGCGCACATAGGCGCGGGCGAATGACGGCATGATCTCCCCTCGGCGTCGGGGGCCCTCCGGCAGGGCCTGGTGCGGCGCACAAGTCCTGACTATGAGAGCGGCCTTTTCATTGGTCCACCCTCAATTTACGCGCGCGTCGCCCCTGCGCCCGGCGGTCCGCGGGGCCGGGCCGGCGGAGACGCCTTCCCGACCTCCCGGGGGCGAGGGGGGCTCGGCCGGCTGCGCGCGCCATCCGCCGCCACGGCGCCTTGCATGTTGCCTTTCAGGTCGCGTTCATATTTATTAATCAGTGAAGGCCGTCCCGAGAGGCGGCGCGTTGAAGCAAGAGGCGTGACATGCGTAGCGTGATCCTGGCCGCGATCGCCGCGGCGGCGATGGCCCCTGAGGCCGGCGCGACGACCGTCGACTTCGTGGCCAGCTACGGCCTGTCCAACGATCTCGCGGCGGCCGACAACAACCACCACCCGCAGGGTCTGGGCTACGATGCGGCGGCGGGAGAGCTGCTGTTCATGCAGCAGAACGCCTTCACCATCTATTCCACCGACCTCACCGGCGTGGTGCAGAGCTCGCGGAGCATCGCGCAGCGCTATACGACCTCGGTCGCGGCCGACGCCACGCGCTACTACTACACCGACTACACCGCCAACGCCGGGGGCATCGACCTCTACGCCATCGACAAGACCAGCGGGTCGGAGACGGCGTTCTCCACCGAGATCGCGGGCTACGGCGGCTATCCCATCGACGTGCGGGACGGCAAGCTCTACCGCACCGAGGCAAGCACCGGCTACAGCTGGAGCAACCTGGACCAGCTGCGGATCTCGTCGCTGTCGACGCCGGACACGATCGACACGGTGCTGACGCTGGCGACGCCCTTCGGGATCGGCGACATCGCCATCGATCTCGACCGCAACGTCCTGTGGACGCTGGACTACGCGGCGGCGGCCTCGATCCGCGAGTTCGACCTGACCTCGGGCCTGCAGCTGGCGGAGTTCGACCTCGACCTCGACGGGCTCGCCGGGGGGCTGACCTATGCCGACGACCGGCTCTATCACTACGACTGGAACACCGGCTCGGGCAGCACGCTGAGCGTCTACAGCCTCGGCGCGACGGCGGTTCCGCTGCCGGCTTCCGGCCTGCTGCTGGCCGCCGGCCTCGGCGCGGTCGGCTGGATGCGCCGGCGCGGCTGAGCGCAAGATCCCCGCCGCCGGACGGAG
>CAXGVP010000252.1:0-5761 GCA_964013055.1 uncultured Albimonas sp. | reverse complement strand
CGCTGACGGTCTACGCGCCCGAGACCGTGGCCCGCCGCACCGTCGCCTTCGTCGAGGAGTGCACCGAGGCGCTGGCGCGACGCCGTCGCCGCTGATCGTCCAGCCGCCTGATCCGAAAGGCAACGGAGCGGCCCCGGGGGGCCGCTCCGCGTCGTTTCGGCGACAGGGCCGGGATCTTACTTCAGCGCGCCGCAGAAGCGGCGGATGCGGGCGCAGGCCTCGGTCAGCGACTCGTCCGAGGTCGCGTAGGAGGCGCGGAAGCAGGGGCCGGCGCCGAAGGCCGAGCCGTGGACCACCGCGACGCCCTCGGTCTCGAGCAGCTCGGTCACGAAGTCCTCGTCGCTCTCCAGCACCTTGCCCGACGGCGCGGTCTTGCCCATGCAGCCGGCGACCGAGGGGTAGACGTAGAAGGCGCCCTCGGGCTCGGGGCACTGGATGCCCTCGCACTGGTTCAGCGCCGCCACCACCAGGTCCCGGCGGCGCTGGAAGGCCACCCGGCTCTCGTCGATGTAGTCCTGCGGCCCGGTCAGCGCGGCCAGCGCCGCGTACTGCGAGATCGAGCAGGGGTTCGAGGTCGACTGCGACTGGATCTTGGCCATCGCCTTGATCAGCGCCTCCGGCCCGCCGGCATAGCCGATCCGCCAGCCGGTCATCGCATAGGCCTTGGAGACGCCGTTGCAGGTCAGCGTGCGGTCGTAGAGCCCCGGCTCCACCTGCGCGGGGGAGCAGAACACGAAGGGCGGGTAGACGATATGCTCGTACATGTCGTCGGTCATCACCCAGACGTGGCTGTGCTTCATCAGCACGTCGGTCAGCGCCTTCAGCTCGGCCTCGGTGTAGCCCGCGCCCGAGGGGTTGGAGGGCGAGTTGAAGATCAGCCACTTGGTCTTGGGCGTGATCGCCGCCTCGAGCTGCTCTGGCGTCATCTTGAAGTTGGTGTCGATCGTGGTCTCGATCGCCACCGGCTCGCCGCCCGCGAGCAGCACCATGTCGGGGTAGCTGACCCAGTAGGGCGCGGGGATCAGCACCTCGTCGCCCGGGTTCAGGGTGGCCATCAGGGCGTTGTAGAGCACCTGCTTGCCGCCCGTGGACACGGTGATCTGGGAGGGGGTGTAGGTCAGGCCGTTCTCGCGCGCGAACTTCTCGCAGATCGCCTGCTTCAGCTCGGGGATGCCGTCGACCGCGGTGTACTTGGTCTGGCCCGCGTCGATCGCGGCCTTGGCGGCGTCCTTGATGTGCTGCGGCGTGTCGAAGTCGGGCTCGCCGGCGCCGAGGCCGATGACGTCCTTGCCGGCGGCCTTCAGCTCACGCGCCTTGTTGGTGACGGCGATGGTGGCGGAGGGCTTCACGCGGGCGAGGCTGTCGGCGAGAAAGGCCATGAGGATGCTCCCGGTCGTGTTGATTTCGCCCCACGTCGGGGCGACGGTCTGATAGGCCCCGACGCGCGCGGGGGCAAGCGAAAGCCGGGCCCTGCGCGCGTCGAAAGGCGATTTCAGCGGATTTCGGCGCCGCGACGTCGACGAAGCCGCGTCAGAAGCCGACCGTCGATGACCGCGAGACCGGCCGCGATCAACCCCAGGCCCAGGTAGGCGTGGGCGGGCAGCGTCTCGTCCAGCAGCAGCCAGCCCAGGAGAATCGCCGCCGGCGGCGTCAGCAGCGTCACCAGCAGCGCGTTCGCGGCGCCGGCATTGGCGATCAGGCGCCAGTAGATCAGGTAGGCGAAGCCGGTGCCCGCGATCCCGTAGAAGGCCACCGCCGTCCAGGCGCGGGGCGAGAGATCCAGCGGCGGCGGCCCCTCGATCGCCAGCGTCAGCGGGATCATGGTCAGGAAGGCCATCGAGCACATCCCCGCCGCCGCCGCGATCGGCGAGCCGCCGCCCAGCGTCAGCCGCCCCCAGGTCGAGGCGAAGGCGTAGCTCAGCGCGCCGCCCAGCACCGCGAGCTGCCCCAGGCTGCGGGGATCGAGGCCGGTGAGCGCCTCGGCCCCGGTGATCGCGGCGACGCCGGCCACCCCCAGCGCCACGCCCACGGCGCGGCGCGCGGTCAGCCGCTCGTCGCGCAGCACGGCGGCGGCGACCAGCGCGCCGAAGACCGCCGCCGAGGCGTTGAGGATCGAGGTCAGCCCGCTCTCGATGCTCTGCTGGCCCCAGGCCATCAGGGTGAAGGGGATCACGTTGTTGAGGATCCCCATCACCGTGCACGCCCCCCAGAAGCGCCAGGTCATCGGGGTCCGCGCGCGGATCACCGCCACCGCCCCCCACAGCACGACGGCCCCCAGGCCGGTGCGCCACAGCACCGCCTGGAAGGGCCCCATCTCGCGGATCGCCACGGCGACGGTGGTGAACGACGCCCCCCAGATCAGCCCCAGCAGCATCATCTCCGCCCAGGCGCGGTCGCTCATGCGCATGTCTTTCCTCCCGCCTCTCGCCGTCTCCAGACGGTCTTGTCGCGCCTGACGGGGCGACCGGCGACCCGGATCCTGCGCGCGCGGGCGGGCGCTGTCGATAGGCATTCATTCTTGTGAACGCCTCGTCGCCAAGGTACTCGTAGTCCCCTTGTAGATGAATTTTGGAGAGCGAAAATGGTAAAAGTCAGAGCCTATACACCCATTGATATGCACGAATTCTCATCGAGCTACGGGCGGGTAGCTTACGCCGATGCGAAGTTGCTTGTCGTCGAAACCGCCGTCAGCACGACGTGGTATTCCGGCGACTTCCGGTATCCGGGCAATCAATGGAAGGGCGAGATCCACAAGATGCAGGTCTCGATCGGCGAGGACATCGTGCTGTCGGTCCTCGGCCTGGAGATGCCGACCCGTCACGCGCAGGTGGGGCGCGACACGAAGAAGACCTTCAAGACAGCGCTGGCCGAGGACGACAAGCTCTCGGGCTCGCGCTACGGCGACGTCCTCGACGGTTTCGCCGGCGACGACAACGTGCGCGGCGGGAACGGTTCGGACAAGCTCTTCGGAGGCGCCGGGCGCGATGTCCTGGTCGGGGGCAAGGGCAGGGACGTGCTGGTCGGGGGCGATGGGAAAGACCTGTTTCGCTTCGGCGCCCGGGACGGCAAGGACACGATCCGCGATTTCGAGGATGGACGGGACAAGATCCAGCTCGCCCGGGGCGTCGAGTTTCGCGATCTCGACATCGACGACGGCGCGCGCGGCGCCTCGGTCGCGTTCGGCAGGACCGAGATCGTTCTGCTCGGCGTCGACGCCGAGGATGTCGGACGGGGCGATTTCATTTTCGCCTAGGACAGTCTCTCCCGTCCGCCGCTTTCGCGCGCCAGGTGGTCGGGCCGGGGCGCGGGTGCGACCTTGGGTCCGGTGCAGACTGCGGCCAAGGGGGCCGAGTCTCCCACCCCCTGGAGGGAAGGACCGCAGATGACCGACGACGACTATTACAGCGACGACGCCGCCACCTTCGGCGACCGTCTCGCCGCCGCGCGCGAGGCGCTGGGGCTCAGCCAGGCGCAGCTCGCCTCGCGCTCCGGCGTGCGGCTCTCGACCATCCAGAACTGGGAGGGCGACCGCTCCGAGCCGCGGGCCAACAAGCTGCAGATGATCGCGGGCATCCTCAACGTCTCGATGATCTGGCTGCTGACCGGGCAGGGGGAGGGCGGGGTCTCGCCCGAGGACGACGCCGACGGCGAACTGAAGGGCGTGCTCGCCGAGATGCGCGAGATCCGCGTGGCCCAGAGCCGCCTGCTCGACCGCCTCGGCCGGCTGGAGAAGCGCATCCGCCAGAGCGGGAAGACCGGCTGACGGCTCCGCCCCCGCCTGCCGGAGACGCAGGCGGGCGCGGCCTTGCCTGTCCGGGCGGGCTCGGCTACCGCTCGGGCGACCCCGGGCCGGACCTCGCCCGGGCGCAGGGAGGCCGCGCATGCGCATCGGGATCGACTTCGGCGGAACCAAGATCGAGGGCCTGGCGCTGGACCCGGCGGGGGCCGAGCTCGCCCGCCTGCGCGCCCCCACGCCCCGCCAGGACTATGACGGCACCGTGCGCGCCATCGCCGACCTCGTCGCCGCGCTCGAGGCGCAGACCGGCGGCCGCGCGCCGGGCGTGGGCGTGGGCATCCCCGGCTCGCTGTCCCCGAGGGACGGCACGGTGAGGAACGGCAACGCCACCTGGCTGCTCGGCAAACCCTTCGACCGGGATCTCTCGGCGGCCATCGGCCGGCCGGTGCGCATCGAGAACGACGCCAACTGCTTCGCCCTGTCGGAGGCGGTGGACGGCGCCGGCGCCGACGGGCGCGTGGTCTTCGGCACGATCAACGGCACCGGCGTCGGCGGCGGCCTTGTCGTCGACCGCCGCCCCTGGGGCGGGCGCAACGGCATCGCCGGGGAGTGGGGGCACGTCCCCCTCCCCTGGGCGCGCGAGGACGAGGTCCCGGGGCCGAAGTGCTGGTGCGGCCGGCGCAACTGCCTCGAGGTCTGGATCTCGGGCCCGGGGCTCGAGGCGGACTTCGCCCGGGCGGTGGGCGCCGGCGAGGGCGACGGCCCCTCGGCCCGCGACCTGGTGGACATGGAGGCCGCCGGCGACCCCGACGCCGAGGCCGCCTTCGCCCGTCTCTACGACCGCTGGGGCCGGGCGCTGGCGCTGCTGGCGGGGATGATCGACCCCGACGTGATCGTGCTGGGCGGGGGCCTGTCGAACCTGCCCGACGCCCCCGCCCGGGCCCGCGCCGCGATGCTGCCCTACGTCTTCTCGGACGTGCTCGAGACGGATGTCCGCCGCGCCGTGCATGGCGACAGTTCCGGCGTGCGCGGCGCGGCCTGGTTGTGGAACGAGGAGGATCCCCGATGACCGACCCCCAGACCGATCCCGCGCTCGAGGGCCGTCTGCGCCGCCTCAAGATCCGCGGCTGGCGGCGGGGCACCAAGGAGATGGACATGATCCTGGGCCCCTACGCCGACGCGCTGGTCGAGGGGCGCGAGACCTGCGACCTCGACGCGCTCGAGGCGTTGATGGAGGAGAACGACCAGGACCTCTACCTCTGGGTCTCGGGCGCGCGCGAGGCCCCGGCCGAGCATCACCGCGCGCTCGACGCCGTGCGCCGGTTCCACAACCTGGCCTGACGGCGCGGCGGGTCGGTCAGGCCGCGTTAACCTCATGTTTTGCTTTTGCTCTCAATTTCCCGGCGACGGTTCACATCGGGGAGAGTCGAGCAATGGCGAAGGCGGCTCAGGCGACCAAATCGGTCACGGGCGTCGGTTCCGGGGCGTCCACGCCCGATTCCGCGGCGTACCGCGAAAGCTACCTGGATCTCTTGTCGAAGGTCGAGCGTCTGCACCGCCTTCTGCTCGACGTGGTCAAGGACGAGTTCGAGCGGCTGGGCCTGCTGGACATCAACGCGGTGCAGGCGCTGCTGCTGTTCAACATCGGCGACGCGGAGGTGACGGCGGGGGAGCTGAAGACGCGCGGCTACTACCAGGGCTCCAACGTCTCCTACAATCTCAAGAAGCTGGTCGAGGCGGGGTATCTCCACCATGAGCGCTCGGAGGTCGACCGCCGCTCGGTGCGCATCCGGCTGACCGACCGGGGCCGGTTCATCCACGACACGGTGGCCGAGCTGTTCGGCCGCCACGCCGGCGCGCTGGCCGAAGATGCGATGGCCGGCCAGGACCGCCTGCCCGAGACCAACGCCACCCTGCAGCGGATCGAGCGGTTCTGGATGGACCACATCCGCTACATCTACTGAGCCGCCGCCCGGCCCCGCCGAAGGCGCCGCCCGGCCCCCCGGACCCGCACGCCGGCCCGCC
>CAXGVP010000251.1:0-5766 GCA_964013055.1 uncultured Albimonas sp. | reverse complement strand
CGCGACGGGGTGGTGAACGCGGTGGTCGCCGTGCACCCCTACATCTCCGGCTCCGAGCCCGTCATGGGCCTGCAGAACCTGCCCGGCGTGATCCGCACGGCCGAGGGCTACCAGCAGGCGCTGGCGGCCTTCTGGCGCGAGGACCTGGCCGCGATCTGGCGCGACGACTGGAACGCGGTGGTGGTCGCCGAGGGCGCCTGGTCGACCCATAACCTGTTCACCACGAAGCCGGTCGAGACCGCGGCCGACTTCAAGGGCCTCAAGATCCGCGTGCACAACAAGGAGACCGCGGGCTTCATCAGCCAGCTCGGCGCGCTGCCCACGCCGCTCGACGCCTCCGAGATGGCCGCGGGGCTCGAGCGCGGGGTGATCGACGGGCTCTTCACCCCGTCCTGCTACGCCTATCACCAGGAGCTCTACGCCTCCGCGAAGCATATCCAGGACTGGCAGATCGGGCCGGTGCAGGGCTGGGCGATCCTGGTCAACGTCGACACCTGGGAGGGGCTGGACGCCGAGGCGCAGGCCGCCCTGACCGAGGCGGGCGAGGCCGTCGAGGCGAAGATGTGGGCCGAGTTCGAGGCCAACACCCAGGCCTGCATCGACGGCATGGTCGAAGGCGGCGCCACCCTGTTCGTGGCGGATGAGGCGGCCGTGGACGAGATCTTCGTCGAGGCCAACACCGCCCCCGTGCTCGACGACTGGAAGCAGCGGATGACCGCGGACGGCTTCGACGGCGCCGCCATGCTCGAGAAGACCGCCGCCGCCACCGCCGACTGAGCCCGACCGGCGCCAGGGAGAGAACCCATGTCCTCCGTCGAAACCGGCCTCGCCGGTCCCCGGCCGGGAGGCGGCGCGGGCTCCGCGCCGCCGTCGGCCCTCACGGCTCCGTCCCCCGGCAGCCTCCTCGCGGGGCTGCCGGGGGCGGCGGCGGTCGGCCTGATCCTGGCCATCTCGGTCTACGAGGTCGTGGCCCGCTATGTCTTCGACGCGCCCACCTTCTGGGCGACCGAGATCACCACGTACCTCGGCGTGGCGGCGGTGTTCCTGTCGCTGTCATGGGCGGAGATCAAGGGCGAGCACGTGCGCGTGGAGGCCTTCGTCGAGAAGGCGCCCGCCTGGCTGCGGGTGCGCTTCGACGAGATCTCGACCTGGCTTGGCCTGCTGTTCGTGACGCTGTGCACCGTGGAGATGGCGCGCTATGCGCTGGCCGACTGGCGGGCGGGCACGCGTAGCTGGGGGCTGCTGTCGACAGAGCTCTGGATCCCCCAGGTCCCGGTGGTGCTGGGGCTGGCGGGCTTCGCCGTGACGCTGGCGCTGCGCGCCTGCGCCGGCGCCCGGCTGCGGATCCCGGCGCTGGCGCTGATCCTCGCCGGCTGCCTGCTGGCCGGGGCGCTGGGGCGCGCGGGCTTCCGCCTGGACGGCGTGCAGGCGCCGTGGAGCCTGGCGGTCGTGGCCCTTGCGGTGGCGCTGTCTGCGGGGCTGGCCCGCGGGGTTGCAGCGGGGGCGCTGGTTGCGGGGGCGGCGCTCGCCACCTGCGGGGCGCTCGTGGCGGCGGCGATCAGCGGGCAGACCGCGGCCTCGATCGTCATCGTGACGCTGGTGTTCCTGTTCCTGGCCATCGGCATGCGGGTGGCGGTGGCGCTGGCGCTGGTCGGCGCGCTGGGCCTGGTGTTCCTGCCCCCGATCCCCCAGACGGTGGTGATCGCCGAGCGGGCCTGGAACGGGGTCAACAGCTTCACCTACACCGCGGTGCCGATGTTCGTGCTGATGGGCAGCCTGCTGATGCGGGCCGGCATCTCGCGCAGCCTGTTCGACGGGCTGGTGGTGTGGATGGGCCGGATGCCCGGCGGCCTCGCCCAGGCGACGCTGGGGGCGAGCGGGCTGTTCGCCGCGCTCTCGGGCTCCTCCATCGCCACGGCGGCCACCATCGGCAAGGCGGCGGGGCAGGAGATGCTGGAGCGCGGCTACCGCCCCTCCCTCGCGCTCGGCTCGATCGCGGGGGGCGGGACGCTGGGGATCCTGATCCCGCCCAGCGTGCCGATGATCATCTTCGCGGCCATGGTCGGCGTCTCGGTCACCAAGCTGTTCGTCGCGGGCATCGTGCCGGGGCTGATGGTGCTGGGGACGATGATGCTGGCGGTGCTGGTCTGGGCGCTGGTGCGTCCGGGCGACGCGATGCGGGGGCGGCGCTATTCGCTGGGCGAGAAGATGCGCGCGGTGCTCGACTTCGGGCCGTTCCTGGCGCTGATCGTCGCGGTGATCGCCTCGCTCTACTTCGGCGTCGTGACCGCCACCGAGGCCGGCGCCTTCGGCGCGGCCCTGGCGCTGCTGCTGGCCGCGGTCTACCGCCGGCTGAGCTTCGGAATGCTGGGCGGCGCGCTGCTGGAGACGGCGGCGCTGACCGGCGGCATCCTGTTCATCGTGGTCGGCGCGGGCACGCTGAGCTGGCTGGTGGACTACCTGCACATCGCCACCGAGATGGTCGAGGCGGTGCGCGAGAGCGACCTGTCCACGCCGATGGTGCTCGCCCTGCTGATGGTGGTCTACCTGGTGCTGGGCATGTTCATCGACCCGATCTCGATGATGCTGATGACGGTGACCATCGCCTGGCCGATCGTCGAACATGCCGGCTACGACGCGCTGTGGTTCGGCGTGGCGTTGATGATGATGATCGAGGTCGGCATCATCACGCCTCCGGTCGGCCTGATCCTGTTCGTGCTGCGCGGCCTGTTCCCCGAGACCCCGTTCAAGGACATCTCGGCGGGCGCGCTGGTCTTCGTGGCGGTGATCCTCGCGAATGTCGCGCTCATCGCCGTGTTTCCGCAGATCGTGGGCTGGCTGCCCGGACTGATGCGGTGAAGGGAGGAGTTCCGATGACCCAGGAGAAAGAGGCCGTCGCGGCCCGCGTCCGGGAGCTTGCGGCGATCTGGTCGGCGCCCGATGCCGGCGCCGCCCACCTGCTGTGCGACCGGCATCCCGCCGACAAGGTCGCCTATCGCGTGGTCCCGCGTGAGGGCGAAACCCGCGCGCTGACCTACGGCCAGCTTCGCGCCCGCTCCGAGGCGCTGGCCGACGGCTTCGCGCGGATGGGGCTGCAGCCGGGCGACCGCATCGCCACGCTGATGTCGAAGGGCGAGGACTACCTCGTGACGCTGCTGGCGGTCTGGCGGCTGGGGGCGGTCTACGTGCCGCTGTTCACCGCCTTCGCGCCCCCCGCGATCGAGATGCGGCTGCAGGCCAGCGGCGCGAAGCTGATCGTCGCCGACGCCGCCCAGCGCGCCAAGCTGGACCGGGTGCTCGCGGACATGCCGGCGCTGAAGCTCGCCGTCTCCGACGCGCCGGGCGAGGGGGATCTCGCGCTCGCCGACATCGAGGCCTCGGGCGCCCCCGGCTTCGCGGCCCATGTCGGCGGCGGCGACGGGCACGTGATCCAGATCTACACCTCGGGCACCACCGGCAAGCCCAAGGGCGTGGCCGTGCCGCTGCGCGCGCTGGCGGGATTCCAGGCCTATGGCGAGTTCGGGCTGGGCCTGACCGCCGACGACGTGTTCTGGAACGCGGCCGATCCGGGCTGGGCCTACGGGCTCTACTTCGGCGTGATCACGTCGCTGGCGACGGGCGTCGTCTCGGTGATGCAGGCCGACAAGTTCTCGCCCGAGGGGACCTGGGCGGTGCTGCGCGACGAGGCGGTCACCAACTTCACCGCCGCGCCCACCGTCTACCGCAGCCTGCGCGCCGCCGGCGACCCGCCCGCGGGCCTGAAGCTGCGCTGCGCCTCCTCGGCGGGCGAGCCGCTGACCCCGGACGTGAACCAGTGGGCCCCCGGCGCGCTGGGCGTCGAGGTCCACGACCACTTCGGCCAGACCGAGGCGGGGATGCTGGTCAACAACCACCACCACCCCGCCCTGCGCCGGCCGATCAAGCCGGGCTCGATGGGGATCTCGGCCCCCGGCTGGGCGATGACCGTGGTGGATGCGGAGACGCACGAGGAGCTGCCCCCCGGCAAGTCCGGCCTGCTCGCCGCCCGGCTCGCCGACAGCCCCTTCGCCTGGTTCGAGGGCTATGTCGGCCAGCCCGAGAAGAACGCCGAGCGCCTGACGCCGTGCGGGCGGTGGTATCTGACCGGCGATCTCGCCCAGCAGGACGAGGACGGCGCCTTCCGCTTCTCGTCGCGCGACGACGACGTGATCATCATGGCCGGCTACCGGATCGGGCCGTTCGACGTGGAATCCGTGATCTCGACCCATCCCGCCGTGGCCGAGGTCGCCGTGGTCGCCACCCCCGACGAGATCCGCGGCGAGGTGCTGGAGGCGGTGGTGGTGCTCGCCGCCGGGCACGCGCCCTCCGAGGCGCTGAGCGAGGAGATCAAGCGCAAGGTGCGCGAGGACTACGCCGCCCACGCCTACCCCCGCCGGATCCACTACCGCGAGGCGATGCCCAAGACCCCCTCGGGCAAGATCCAGCGCTTCGTCCTGCGCCAGGAGCTGCGCGCCGGGACGGAGGCGAAGGCATGAGGATCGACCGGGCCTGCGGCGTCGTCACCGGCGCCGCCTCCGGGCTGGGCCGCGCCACCGCGCGCCGGCTCGCCGGGCAGGGCGCGCGGCTGATCCTGCTCGATCTCGACGCCGGGCGTCTGGAGCAGGCGAGGGCCGAGCTGCCGGGCGAGCATGTCGCCGCCGCCGGCGACATCCGCGATCCGGCCGCGGTCGCCGCGGCCCTGGACGCGGGCGAGGGCCTCGGTCCGCTGCGCTTCGCGGTGAACTGCGCGGGCGTGCCCTCGGCCGCGCGGGTGCTGTCGAAGGGCGTGGCCCACGACCTCGCGCTGTGGGACCGGATCATCGGCATCAACCTGACCGGGACCTTCAACGTCCTGCGGCTGGCGGCCGAGCGCATGGCGCGCAACGCCCCTGACGCGGACGACGAACGCGGCGTGATCGTGAACACCTCCTCCGTGACGGCCTTCGACGGGCTGAAGGGCCAGGCGGCCTATGCGGCGAGCAAGGCCGCGGTCGCCGGCATGACCCTGCCCATCGCCCGCGACCTGGCCGAGCACCTGATCCGCTGCGTGGCCATCGCGCCGGGCGTGTTCGAGACCGAGCTGACCGCCAAGGTCCCCGAGAAGGGGATGCAGGCGATGCGCCGCAGCTTCCTCAACCCCGCCCGCACCGGCCGGGCCGAGGAGTTCGCCCAGTTGGTCGAGCAGATCCTGGCCAACCCCTACCTGAACGCGACGTGCATCCGGATCGACGGCGGCGCGCGCCTCGCCCCGTGAGGCGCGCCCGGTCCCGTCGCTGCGGCGGCGTCCATCTTCCGCGGGGGCGGCGACGCCCCTGCCTTCGGCGATCGAGGTGACCTGAATGACCAGACTGGAGTCCATCGACCCCCCGCGCCGCCTGACGCGCATCGCCGAGCGCGAGGGCGACCTGGTGCGGATCACGCTCGACCGGCCGGAGAAGGCGAACGCGCTGAGCTCGGACCTGCTGAGCCAGATCCTCGCCGCCATGGACGCGGCCGAGGCCGAGCCCGGCGTGCGCGCGGTGATCCTCGCCGGCGCAGGGCGCCACTTCTGCGCCGGCGCCGACCTCTCCGAACTGCTCGACGGCGGCGAGCCCGGCATCCGTCGCCTTCTTGACCTCTTCCGCGAGGTCTGCCTGCGCTTCGAACGCTCCCCCCTCGCTGTGGTGGCCAGGGTCCAGGGCGCGGCGCGGGCGGGGGGGCTGGAGCTGATGCTCGCCTGCGACGCCGCGGTGGCCGAGACCGGCGCCA
>CAXGVP010000250.1:0-5777 GCA_964013055.1 uncultured Albimonas sp. | reverse complement strand
CAGGCGGCCCGCGTCGAAGCCGAGCGCGGCCGGATCGCCCTGGGGCAGCGGATCGGCCAGCGCCGGCCAGGCCAGCGCCAGCGACAGCGCCGCGCCCAGCGCGACGCGCGACAGGCGCGCCGCCTCGAAGGCGGCGGGGGAAAAGGGCTTCATGGGGCGTCCTCCCTGGACGGTCTGAAATCACCCGGCCGGTGTTCCGGTCCGGTCGCGCCGCGGGCGGCCGCGACGCCCCGCCACGCTAAGCCAGACCGTTGGTCCCCGCCAAGAAAACTCCACCGACCGCCGACAAGGGCCGCCCCGCGCAACACGCCGTCCCCGCCCGCCCGACCGCCGGCAGGCGCATCCCGTCTGGCCTCGGGCTTCCGCCTGCGGTAGGACCGCCGCGGAACGAAGAAAGTGACCCAGGCGAGACTCATGGCTGGCAGCGACGACTTTTCCGACGCCCTCTCCTCGGTCGAGGAGATCATCGAGGACGCGCGCAACGGGCGCATGTTCATCCTCGTCGACCACGAGGACCGGGAGAACGAGGGCGACCTCGTGATCCCCGCGCAGATGGCGACCCCCGACGCGATCAACTTCATGGCGATCCACGGCCGCGGCCTGATCTGCCTGTCGCTGACCGCCCAGCGGATCGAGGAGCTCGGCCTGCCGCTGATGTCCTCCAACAACCAGTCCCGGCACGAGACCGCCTTCACCACCTCGATCGAGGCGCGCGAGGGCGTGACCACCGGCATCTCGGCCCATGACCGGGCGCGCACCATCTCGGTGGCGATCGACGGCCGCTCGGGGCCGCAGGATATCGCCACGCCCGGCCACGTCTTCCCGCTGCGCGCGCGCGACGGCGGCGTGCTGGTCCGCGCGGGCCACACCGAGGCCGCCGTGGACATCTCGCGGCTCGCGGGCCTCAACCCCTCCGGCGTGATCTGCGAGATCATGAAGGAGGACGGGACCATGGCGCGCCTGCCCGACCTCGTCTCCTTCGCCCAGAAGCACGGGCTCAAGATCGGCGCGATCTCCGACCTGATCGCCTACCGCCGCCGCCACGACAACCTGGTGCGCGAGGCCGCGGCCCGCCCCGTCCACTCGCCCTACGGCGGCGACTGGCTGCTGCGGATCTTCACCGACGCCACCTCCGCCTCCGAGCACATGGTGCTGTCCAAGGGCGACCTCTCCGCCCCCGGCCCGGTGCTGGTGCGCATGCACGTGCTCAACCCCATCGACGACATCGTCGGCGCCTCGCCCCAGCGGCACGGCATGGTCGAGGCCGCGATGGCCCAGATCGCCCAGGAAGGCCGCGGCGTGATCGTGCTGCTGCGCGACCACTCGCCCGAGCGGCTGACCGGCATGCTCTCGGACCAGGCCAAGGGCGTCTCGAGCCAGACCCTGCGCCACTACGGCATCGGCGCGCAGATCCTCGCGGCGCTCGGCATCCACGAGATGGAGCTGCTGACCACCTCCACCGCCCCGCGCGTCGTCGGCCTGGAGGGCTACGGCCTGTCCATCGCCGGCGTGCGCCCCCTCAGGAAGGAAGGCTGAGCCATGGCCAGCACCGAACAGGAAGGCGCCCTGCCGCTGCCGACGTTCGAGGGGTTCTCGCCCAACATCCTGCTCGTCGTCGCGCCCTTCTACCGCAAGATCGCCGACGACCTGATCGCGGGCGCCCGCCGCACGCTCGAGGCCGCCGGCGCCACCCATGACCTGATCGAGGTCCCCGGCGCGCTCGAGATCCCGCCCGCGATCCGCATGGCCCACACCCGCGGCGGCTACGAGGGCTACGTGGCGCTCGGCTGCATCATCCGCGGCGAGACCTACCATTTCGAGCTGGTCTGCAACGAGAGCGGCCGCGGCCTGACCCTGCTGGGGCTCGAGGGGCTGGCGATCGGCAACGGCGTGCTGACGCCCGAGGACATGGCCCAGGCCGTGGTCCGCGCCGACCCGTCGGAGATGGACAAGGGCGGCGGCGCCGCCGCCGCGGCCCTGCACCTGGTGGCGCTGGCGCGCCGTTTCGCGGGATGAACGCGATGACCGACACCCCCGAGACGCCCGAACCCGCCCCGCGCCCCGAGCCCTCCCGCCAGGAGAAGAAGCTGATGCGCTCGGCGGCCCGTCTCGCCGCGGTCCAGGCCCTTTTCCAGATGGAGAAGAGCGGCGAGGACTGGCGCGAGATCCGGCGCGAGTTCGTCAACCACCGCTTCGGCCAGGCGATCGAGGGCGACGAATACCGCGAGGCCGACCCCTACCTCTTCGACGCGATTCTCGAGGGCACGGTGAACCGCCAGGCCCAGATCGACCAGGCCACCAACCGCGCCCTGGCCGAGGCCTGGCCGATCCACCGCATCGACCCCACGCTCCGCGCCATCTTCCGCGCCGCGGGGGCCGAGCTGTTCGATTCGACCGTCACCCCCCCCAGGGTGATCATCTCCGAGTTCGTCGACGTCGCCCGCGCCTTCTTCCCCGAGGGCAAGGAGGGCGGCTTCGTCAACGCCGTCCTCGACAAGGTCGCCCGCGAGGCCCGCCCCGACGCCTTCCGCTGACGCGCGCCGCAGCCCCGGACCGCCGCAAGCCGAAAGGGCCGCCCTCCCGGGGCGGCCCTTCCGCGTTTCGCTCCCGCCTCAGGCCGGCTCGCCGGTCGGCCCGGGCGCGGGAACCGGCGTGGGGAACAGCCCCCGCCAGATCAGCGCCCCCAGCGCCCCGCCCGCCAGCGGCGCGACCCAGAACAGCCACAGCTGCGCCAGCGCCGGCCCCTCGGCGAACAGCGCCACCCCCGTCGAGCGCGCCGGGTTGACCGAGGTGTTGGTCACCGGGATCGACACCAGGTGGATCAGCGTCAGCGCCAGCCCGATGGCGATCGCCGCAAAGCCCGGAGGCGCGCTGGCCGAAGTCGCCCCCAGGATCACGATCACGAAGCCCGCGGTCAGCACCACCTCGACCACCAGCGCCGCCGTCAGCCCGTAGCCGCCCGGCGAGGCCTCGCCATAGCCGTTGGCCGCGAAGCCGCCGACGCCCGCGAACTCCGCCTGCCCCGAGACGATCACGTAGAGCACGACCGCCGCCACGATCGCGCCCGCCACCTGCGCCGCCCAATAGGGCCCGATCAGCTTCGTCTCGAACCGCCCCGCCATGGCGAGGCCCAGCGTCACCGCCGGGTTGAAATGCCCGCCCGAGATGCCGCCCACCGCGTAGGCCATGCTCAGCACCGTCAGGCCGAAGGCCAGCGAGACCCCCAGCAGCCCGATCCCGATCTCCGGCACCCCCGCCGAGATCACCGCGCTGCCGCAGCCCCCCAGCACCAGCCAGAACGTGCCGATGAACTCGGCGCCCAATTTCGCGCGCATCTGAAAACCCCCTTCGCAACCGGCGGCCCGACGCCGCCGGAGCGAACATTACGCGAGGGTATGCCGCTGCGTCATGAACGAGGTCTCGACGACGGCTCCCCGCCGCTCGTCCCTCGCCGAAGCACGCCCCCACGCCGCCCCGGGCGCCCGGGCGCCCGACGGCCGTCCCGGCGCCGAAGAGCCCTCCTCACCCAGGAGCCGAACCGGGCCGTCACGAGAGAGAGGACGCGCCGGGCAGCCCGGCGTCAACGCTGGATCAAGCCGGGTTGATGCGAGGACAAGAGATCTGAACGAGCCAGGGAGTTGCGACGCAGTCGCCTCCCTTCGCGTCGCCTGGATCTCTTGCGGAAACAGTCGCCTCCCACGCCCTTAATTCAACCGATCTGATTTAATCGACCCTCCCCGCGCACGAAAAAGGGGCCGCCGAGGCGACCCCTTTCCCGTCTCGCGATGGCCTCGGCTCAGAGCGCGGCGTCGGTGATCTCGTGGGTCCAGGCGCCCTCGGGCTCCTTGGTGATCACCGGGTCCGAACCGCCCGAGAGCAGGCTCTCGACCGTGCGCTTGTAATCCGCCTCGTCCAGCGAGCCGTCCGAGCCGGCGGTCAGCTTGGCGATCTCGCCCATCATCCGCTTCTGGTGCTTCTCGGTCTGGGCGCCGGTGGCGTCGTTCTCGAGCACGATCTCGGCCGCCTCGTCGGGGTTCTCCTCGGCATACTTCCAGCCCTTCATCGAGGCCCGGACGAACTTCACCATTTTCTCCTTGAACTCCGGATCTTCCAGATTGTCTTCAAGGACATAGAGGCCGTCTTCCAGCGTCGCGACGCCCTGGTCCTCATACTTGAAGGTGACCAGCTGGTCCTCGGCGATGCCCGCGTCGATGACCTGCCAGTACTCGTTGTAGGTCATCGTCGAGATGCAGGCCGCCTGCTTCTGCAGCAGCGGATCGACGTTGAAGCCCTGCTTGAGGACGGTGACGCCCTCGTCGCCGCCCTCGGTCGGCACGCCCAGGTGGGCCATCCAGCTCAGGAACGGGTACTCGTTGCCAAAGAACCAGACGCCCAGCGTCTTGCCGGGGAAGTCCTCGGGGCTGGTCACGCCGGATTCCTTGAGGCAGGTCAACATCATGCCCGACGACTTGAAGGGCTGGGCGATGTTGACCACCGGCACCCCCCGCTCCCGCGCGGCCAGCGCCGAGGGCATCCAGTCGACCATCACGTCGGCGCCGCCGCCCGCCAGCACCTGCACGGGCGCGATGTCGGGGCCGCCGGGCAGGATCTCGACCTCGAGCCCCTCTTCCTCGTAAAAGCCTTTGTCCGCAGCTACATAGTAGCCCGCGAACTGGGCCTGCGTGACCCACTTGAGCTGCAGGGTGACGTCCTGCGCCTGGGCTGCGCCCGCGGCCGAAAGGCCGGCGACGGCCGCCACGGCGGCGGCGATGAGGGAACGGTGGGTCATCTGGCTCTCCTGTTGGTCGCCGGGGTTCCACGCCCCGGTTTTGTCCATTCGATAAAAGGCGTAGCCCGGCCTGCGCGAAGCCGTCAACGCCTGAACGGCCGCTGAAATCATCGCGCCGCCCGATCTGCCCGCCCCGCGGGCGCCGGAGCGGCCTCCGCGCGGCTGCGATGGGCAGATTTTCCTCATCCCCTCCGGGCCCTAGCGCCGCTGCGAGGGGTGCCAGAAGGTCACCCGCCGCTCGACCACCGAGACCAGCCCGTAGAAGGCCGAGCCCGCCACCGCGGCCACCGCGATCTCGGCCCAGACCATGTCGACGTTCATCCGCCCGACCTCGGTCGAGATGCGGAAGCCCATGCCCACCACCGGGGTTCCGAAGAACTCGGCCACGATGGCGCCGATCAGCGCGAGGGTGGAGGCAATCTTCAAGCCGTTGAAAATGAAGGGCGCGGCCATCGGCAGGCGCAGGCGCAGCAGTTCCTGCCGAGGGGTGGCGGCCCAGGTGCGCATCAGGTCGCGCTGCATGCGGTCGGCGGCCTTCAGCCCCTCGACCGTGTTCACCAGCATCGGGAAGAACACCATGATCACCACCACCGCGGCCTTCGAGGGCCAGTCGAAACCGAACCACATCACCATGATCGGCGCCACGCCCACGATCGGCAGCGCCGCCACGAAGTTGCCCACCGGCAGCAGCCCCCTCTGCAGGAACTCCGAGCGGTCGATCAGCAGCGCCGTGAGGATCGCCGAGCCGCAGCCCAGCCCGTAGCCGATCAGAACCGACTTCAGGAAGGTCTGCTGGAAGTCCGCCCACAGGATCCCGGGCGACGAGACCAGGCGGGCGAAGATCATCGAGGGCGGGGGCAGCAGCACCGGCGGCACGTCGGCGCCCCGCACCACCGCCTCCCACAACAGCAGCAGCGTGGCGCCGAAGACCAGCGGCGCGGCCAGCGCCGCCGCCCTGCCCGCCGCCCGGTCCCGATCCCCCAGCCGC
>CAXGVP010000249.1:0-5786 GCA_964013055.1 uncultured Albimonas sp. | reverse complement strand
CCGTGGGGCGGGGCGGAGGGAAATCCTCCAGCTGCGGAGCGAGTGGCCGGCGGCGAGAGGCCCCGGGTCAAGCCCGGGGCGCCCTTGGGGCGGGCGGGGGGAGATCCTCCGGCCGCCGAGCGAGAGGCCGGCGGCGAGGGGCGCCGGTTCGGGCCCGGGGCGCCAGGGGGTTCGGAAGGGGCTCGAACCGCGGCAGGCCCGGGGGCCGGAACGGCGGCGGCCCCGGGGGCGCCCGGGGCCGGGGGGCGGTGAGCGGGGTCAGCCGTCGAGGCGCAGGCGGGCGTTCTCGGGATCGTGGGGGGAGTCCTCGACGACCTCGGCGGGGTAGCGGTCGCCCATGATCAGGACCTCCAGCTTCGTGCCGGGGACCGCGATCTCGGGCGGCAGGTAGCCCAGGCCGATGCGGCGGCCCAGGGCGACCGACCAGCCGCCGGAGGTCAGGCGGCCGACCATCTTGCCGTCGGAATACAGCGCCTCGCGGCCCCAGGGGTCGGCGGCGAGCGCGCCCTCGGGGCCGTCCATCAGGATCGTCACGCATTTCGCGCGCACGCCGCGGGCCTCCATCGCCGCCTTGCCCTTGAAGTCCTTGGACATGTCGACGAAGCGGTCGAGCCCCGACTCCAGCGGCGAGGCGTCCCGGCCGAGGTCGGAGCCGAAGGCGCGGTAGCTCTTTTCCAGCCGCATCCAGTTCTGGGCGCGGGCGCCGAAGAAGCCCATGCCGTGCGTCTCGCCGGCCTTGACCAGCGCGTCGAAGAGATGGGCCTGCATCTCGATCGGGTGATGCAGCTCGTAGCCGAGCTCGCCGGTGTAGGCGACGCGGATCGCCATGGTGGGGACCATGCCGAGGTCGATCCGGCGCATCGAGAGCCAGGGGAAGCGCTTGTTCGACAGGGCCGTGGCGGGGTCGGCGTCCACGATCAGCTCGCGCAGCACCTCGCGCGACTTCGGGCCGGCGATGGCCAGAACGCCCCACTGGGTGGTGATGTCCTGCACCTCGATCCAGCCGAGCTCGGCCCGCTTCGCCGCGGCCTCCTTCTCGAAGAAGTCGAAGTCATAGGCCTGCGCGGCGCCGGCGGTGACGACGTAGAAGTCGTCCTCGGCCAGCCGCACGATGGTCGCCTCGGTCCGCACGGTGCCGGCGTCGGTCAGCGCGTAGGTGAGGTTGATGCGCCCCACCTTCGGCAGCTTGTTGCAGGTCAGCCAGTCGAGGAACGCCGCCGCCCCCGGGCCCTTGATCCGGGTTTTCGCAAACGGGGAGGCGTCGAAGAGGCCCACGCCCTCGCGCACCAGCTTCGCTTCGGCTTCGGCATACTCCCACCAGCCGCCGCGGCGGAAGGATCGCGCGCCATGGTCGTCGAAGCCCTGCGGGGCGAAATAGTTGGGCCGCTCGAACCCGTTGACCTGGCCGAACTGGGCGCCGGCGGCCTTCAGCTTCTCGTAGGCCGGCGAGGTGCGCAGGGGGCGGGCGGCCTCGCGCTCCTCGTCGGGGTGGTGGAGGACGTAGACGTGCTCGTAGCACTCCTCGTTCTTGGTGGCGGCGTACTCGCGGTTCACCCACTTGCCGTAACGGCGGGGGTCGAGCGACCACATGTCGATCTCGGCCTCGCCCTCGGTCATCAGCTGGGCGAGGTAGTGGCCCGTGCCGCCGGCCGCCGTGATGCCGAAGGAGAAGCCCTCGGCGAACCAGAAGTTCGGCACGCCCGGGGCGGGGCCGACCAGCGGGTTGCCGTCGGGCGTGTAGCAGATCGGGCCGTTGTAGTCGTCCTTCAGCCCCACCGATTCCGAGGACGGAATCCGGTGGATCATCGACATGTACTCCTCCTCGATCCGCTCGAGGTCGAGTTTCAGCAGGTCGGCGCGGAAGCTCTCGGGCACGCCGAACTTGGCCCAGGCGGGGGCGTTGCGCTCATAGGGGCCGAGGATCCAGCCGCCGCGCTCCTCGCGCACGTACCACTTGGCGTCGGCGTCGCGCAGGACGGGGTGCTCGGGCGCGGTCTTGCGGTACTCGACCAGGGCGGGGTCGGGCTCGGTGACGATGTACTGGTGCTCGACCGGCATCGCGGGGATGTAGCAGCCGATCATCGCGGCGGTGCGCTGGGCGTGGTTGCCGGTGGCGGTGACCACATGCTCGCAGGTGATCTCGGTGATCTCGCCCGAGGGGACCAGGTTGCCGCCCTTCTCGACCATGTGGGCGACCTTGACGACCCAGTCGTCGCCGCGCCGCTCGAACCCGTCCACCTGGACCTTGCGGATGATGGTGCAGCCGTGCTGGCGGGCGCCCTTGGCCATCGCCTGGGTGACGTCGGCAGGGTTGATGTAGCCGTCGCCGGGGTGGAGGATCGCGCCCTTCAGGTCGTCGGCGCGCACCAGCGGCCAGCGGTCGGCGATCTGCTTCGGCGTCATCCACTCGACCTCGACGCCCACCGTCTCGGCGGTGGAGGCATAAAGGCGGTATTCGTCCATCCGCGCGTCGGTCTGGGCCATGCGCAGGTTGCCCACCTGGTAGAAGCCGGGGTTCAGGCCGGTCTCGGCCTCCAGGCCCTTGTAGAAGTCCACGGAATACTTGTGGATGTGGCTGGTCGCGTAGCTCATGTTGAACAGCGGCAGCAGCCCCGCGGCGTGCCAGGTCGAGCCTGCCGTCAGCTCGTCCCGCTCCAGCAGGATCGTCTCCCACCCCGCCTTCGAGAGGTGGTAGGCGATCGAGACCCCGACCGCCCCGCCGCCGACCACGACCGCCCGCGCCTGCGTCTTCATGCCTGGGATCTCCTCGCGCCCGACCTGCACTGGCGCCAGCTGTAGCGGTCTCGCGGCCGGCGGGACGGCGAAGGGGCGACGCAAGCGGGTCGGATCGCGACGCGCGGGGCCGCGCCGCAGGGTGGAAAGCGGCGCGTGCAGGCTGGTCGGCGCCTAGGCGAGGACGTAACGTCACCGCGAATTGCCATGCGCCGGGGAGGCGCCCAGGGGACCGATCCATGGAGATGACCTGCACGGTCGAGGACGCCGAGGGGCGCTCCCGTTTCGAGACTCGCGCGATTTCGCTGAGCGAGGGGGCGTTCGCGCCGCCGGCGCCGGCGATGCCGATCTCGGCGACGCTGCCGGTCAGCGGGCTCCTGCACCTGGTGCTGCCCGCCGGCTGGACCGGCGCACGCCACCCCACGCCGCGCCGGCAGATGGGATACCTGTTGAAGGGCCGGGTGCGGGTCGAGACCGGCGACGGCGAGGCCCGCGAGTTCGGCCCGGGCGCGATCTGGAGCATGGAGGACACCGCCGGCGGCGGCCATCGCACCACGGTGCTGGGCGACGAGGACGTGCACATGGCCATCGTCCAGTTCTGAGCCGGCCGCCGCGCGCGCTGCGCCCCGCCCCGCGGGAGGCCCCCGGATCGCGCCCCCGGCACGGCCGGCCCCGTCGCGCCCCCCGGCAGGCCGCCAGCGCACGTCGCGTCCGCAGCAGTCGGCGCCCTGGAAGCGCCCCCCGACCCTCCGCCCCGGCCCCCCGCGCGACGCCCGCCCCGCGACGCGAGCGAGGCCTCGCCACGCGCGCGACGTCCGACGCGGCGCTCCCCTCGGCCCCGTCGGTCGCCGCCGCTCCTGTTGCGCGCTCCGGGGGCGGCCGGCGCCCGACGCCGGCCGCAGGCGCCGCCGTTCGGCTCCCCCCGAACCTTCGCCCAGGCCCCTCCGGGCCGCAGGCGCGGCGCCCGCCCCGCGCCGCGAGCGAGGCCTCGCCACGCGCGCGACGTCCGACGCGGCGCTCCCCACGGTCCCGTCGGTCGCCGCCGCTCCTGTTGCGCGCACCGGGGGCGGCCGGCGTCCGTCGCCGGCCGTAGGCGGCGCCGTTCGGCCCTCCCCGAACCTCCGTCCCGTGCCCCCGGGCCGCAGGCCCGACGCCCGCCGTGCGCCGCGGGCGAGGCCTCGCCACGGGCGCTCGGGTCGACGCGGCGCCTCCGCGGCCGGCGGCGCGCGCCGATCTTGCGGCATCGTGAGCGGGCCGGCGCCATGGCCGCATTGCCCGGACGCGTCGGAACGGATAACGAAAACCGCATGTCGATCTGGCCGAAATCCATCTGGGACTTCGCCAACCCCGCCCGCTTCATGCGGCTGAGCGGGGCGCTGCTGCCCTGGGTCTCCGTCGCCGCCGCCCTGGCCCTGGGCGGAGGCCTGCTCTGGGGCTTCTTCTTCACCCCCGACGACTACCAGCAGGGCTCGACCGTCAAGATCATCTACATCCACGTCCCCGCGGCGACGCTGGCGATCAACGTCTACGCCTTCATGGGGATCATGAGCCTGATCTGGCTGATCCGCCGCCACCATGTCTCGGCGCTCGCCGCCAAGGCCGCCGCCCCCATCGGCGCGGGCATGACGCTGGCGGCCATCGTCACCGGCGCCCTGTGGGGCCAGCCGATGTGGGGGACCTGGTGGGCCTGGGACCCGCGGCTGACCGCCTTCCTGATCATGCTGTTCTTCTACGCCGGCTACATCGCGCTCTGGGCCGCGATCGAGGATCCGGACGCCGCCGCCGACCTGACCGCGGTGCTGTGCCTGGTGGGCTCGGTCTTCGCCATCGTCTCGCGCTACGCGGTGATCTTCTGGGCGCAGGGCCTGCATCAGGGCGCCTCGCTGTCGATGGACGCCGAGACCAACGTCGCCGACGTGTTCTGGCGGCCGCTGGTCCTGTCGCTCGCCGGCTTCTTCCTGATGTTCCTCGCCCTCCTGCTGCTGCGCACCCGGACCGAGATCCGCCTGCGCCGCGCCCGGGCCATCCGCCTCGCCGCCGGCGAAGGCCGCGCCGCCGAGACGAACCCGGGGGAGGCCGCCTGATGCCCGAGCTCGGCGCCTACGCGCCCTATATCCTGGGCGCCTACCTCGGCACGCTGGCCATCGTGGCGGCCCTGGTGGGGGCCTCGATCCGCGCCTCCCGCCGCGCGAAGCGCGAGCTCGAGCGGCTGGAGGCCCGCCACCCCCGCCGCAGGAGCGCCCCATGACCGATCCCGCGCCGAAGCGCCGCCGTCTCTGGGCCCTGATCCCGCTGGTCGCCTTCCTGGCGCTGGCCGGCCTCGCCTGGTCGATGCTGGGCCGCGACCAGGACGCGCTGCCCTCGGCCCTGATCGAGAAATCCGTCCCGCAGACCGACCTCGCCAGCCTGCGCCCCGGCGAGCCGCGGCTGACGACCGAGCTGCTCTCCCGCCCCGGGGTGAAGCTGGTCAACATCTGGGCCAGCTGGTGCGGCCCCTGCCGGGTCGAGCACCCGGAGCTGATGAAGCTGCAGGCGATGGGGGTCGAGATCGACTCGATCAACTACAAGGACGACCGCGACGCGGCGCTGGGGTTCCTCGCGGACCTCGGCGACCCGTTCGCCCATGTCGGCGCCGACACCACCGGCCGCGCCGGGATCGAGTGGGGCGTCTATGGCGTGCCCGAGACCTTCGTCGTCGACGGCCAGGGCCGCATCGTCCACAAGCACGTCGGCCCGATCCAGAACAACGACCTCGAGAGCCGCATCCTCCCCGCCCTGCGCGAGGCCGGCTGGACCCCGCCCGGAGGCTGACCCCCGAGCACGGACCCCGCCCCGGACCCGACCCCGCACCCCGGTTTCCACAGGGCGCATTCCCGTCCCATGGTCGGAAAACGCCGCGCGCGCCGTTGCCGTGGCGTCTCCCCCGCCGCTATGCAGGGGCGGGGAGTTCGCAGCCGGTCCGATCGGGGGAAGCGCCGTGGCCCATGCCATCACCATCGTCGCCACCAGCGGCGCCGACGTCGACCTGACCGCGGACGGCGACCGGATCTTCG
>CAXGVP010000248.1:0-5793 GCA_964013055.1 uncultured Albimonas sp. | reverse complement strand
CCCGCCGGAGGCTCCCACGGCGAAGACCCCTCCTGACCTCCCCCCAGTCGTGACGCAGCCAAGCCCGCCCGCAGGGCGCCTGTAGGCCGCTCCCCCTCCTCGTTGAAACATTCCCTCGCGACCTCTCCACGCCTCGTGATTGGCCGCGGACCGCCCGAGCCCCTATCCTTTGGTCAAGCTGGCCCAGAGCCTCCCTGCGAAAGGACGCGAGATGCACTTCCACCGCCGCCCCTCCTGGCACATCCCGGAGCGCGACGTGACGCCCGAGCGGGTGTTCCTCGACCGCCGCGCGGTGCTGGCGGGCCTCGGCTTCGCGGGCGTCGCCGCCGCCGCCGGGATGCCCCGCGCCGCCGCCGCCCGTCCCGCGGGCGAGGCCTGGACCCCCGCCCCCCCGCTCGACCCCGCCTATGCCGACGCCGGCCGCGCGGTCACCCCCGAGGCGGTCAGCGGCGCCTACAACAACTTCTACGAATTCGGCACCCACAAGGGCATCGCCGACGCCGCGCAGAAGCTGCCCTCCGACCCCTGGACGATCCAGATCGAGGGCCATGCGGCGAAGGCCGGCGAGATCGGGCTCGAGGACCTGCTGGCCAGGATGCCGGCGCAGGAGCGCGTCTACCGCCACCGCTGCGTCGAGGCCTGGTCGATGGTGGTCCCCTGGATCGGCTTCCCGCTGGCCGAGCTGGTGAAATGGGCCGAGCCGACCTCGGCCGCCAAGTTCGTGCGCTTCGAGACCCTGGTCGACGAGGACACGATGCCCGGCATCCGCCAGTCCTGGTATCCCTGGCCCTATGTCGAGGGCGTGACGATCGAGGAGGCGCTCAACCCCCTGCCCTTCATGGTCACCGGCGTCTACGGCAAGGTCCTGCCCAAGCAGTTCGGCGCGCCCATCCGCCTGCACCTGCCATGGAAATACGGCTTCAAGTCCGCCAAGTCGGTCGTGCGCATCTCCTTCGTCGAGGCGCAGCCGATGGGCTTCTGGCAGGAGCTCCAGGGCTCCGAATACGGCTTCTGGGCCAACGTGAACCCCGAGTTCTCGCACCCCCGCTGGTCCCAGGCGCAGGAGCGGGTGCTGGGCACCGGCGACGAGGCCCCGACCGAGATCTGGAACGGCTACGGCGAGGAGGTCGCGGGCCTCTACAAGGGCATGGACCTGAGCAAGCGCGGCCTGTGGTTCTGACCCGCCGCGGCCGCCCGGCCGCCCCTCGCCTGAGCTGACGCTAGGCCCTGCCGCTCCGCGGCGGGGCCTTTTTTCAGGCCCCCCGCGCCCGGCCTGGCCGCCCTCCCGGCAAACGATTTTCCCAAGAATGCCCTGCCCCGCGCCGCAACCGCCCCCGCAGGCCCGCGCAGGGGCGCGCGACGGCGCGCAGGAGACCGCCTGCCGGCCGCGCGCGACGGTGCTGCGCGTCCTTCGCGCCACAGCGCGGGTCTCGGGCGGGAGGGGCCAAGTGCTTGTCGGACAGAAAAAAAGCCGGACGCGAACGTCCGGCCAAGTCCAACAGGGAGGTGCAGCCGTCACCGGATCGCAACAGTGTCGCGGGGCGTCGGCTACAAGGCGCGATATAGGCCCGGCTTTTGCGGTTAGCAAGCGCAACACGCGTCGCAAATCCCGCTTCAACGCCGCTTTGCGCTCAGCGCATGGCTTTTTCGCAACAGCGAGATGCACTCAACTTGAGAGCAAGCCGTCCTTCTCCAGCTCGTCCAGAACGAAGTCCCGGAACACCGCCACCCGCTTCGAGCGGCGCAGCTCGGTGGGGTAGACGAAATAGACCGTGGTCGGCTCGGACTTCAGGTCGGGGGCGACGTTCACCAGGTCCGGCACGTCGCGCGCCAGGTAGTCGGGAAGCGCGCAGATGCCCAGCCCCGAGATCGCGGCGGTGTAGAGGCCGAAGTAGTTGTTCACCGTCGCCCGCGCCCGGTGCGCGCCCGCGTAGATCGGGGCGAGGAACGCCTCCCCCGCCTGGATCTGCGGATAGCCGGGGCTGTGGCCGACGATGCGGTGGTTGGCGAGGTCGGCCGCCGTCTCCGGCGCGCCATGCTTCTCGACATAGCTCTTCGAGGCGAAGAAGCGGATCGTCACGTCGAACAGCTTGCGCCGGATCAGGTCCGCCTGGAACGGCTCCTTCATCCGGATCGCGACGTCGGCCTCGCGCATCGGCAGGTCCATCACCGTCTCGGTCAGCACCAGGTCGACCGAGAGGTCGGGATAGGCCTCGAACAGGTTCGGCAGGCGCGGCGTCAGCCACATGGTGCCGAAGCCGATGGTCGAGGTGACCCGCAGCTCGCCGTAGACGTCGTCCTTGGCGTCCTTGATCCGGGCCGAGGCCGTGTCGAGCATCCGCGTCATCTCGCGGGTGGCGGAGAACAGCAGCTCCCCCTGCTCGGTCAGCAGCAGGCCGCGGGCGTGGCGGTGGAACAAGGTGGCGCCCACCTCGTCCTCCAGCGCGCGGATCTGGCGGCTGACGGCCGACTGGCTCAGGTGCAGGCTCTCGCCCGCGTGGGTGAGGCTGCCGGCGTCGGCCACCGCGTGGAAGATCCGCAGCTTGTCCCAGTCCATAGAGGGTCCCCCATGACACGATTCGGGGAGCGATATACCCCTGCCGCCTCGCGGCGGTCAAAGTTACGGTATAGCGAGAGCGCGACCGAAACAGCCGGAGCCCTTCATGTCGTCGATCGATATCCGCCCCGCCCCCCGTTCCGACGGCCGTCGGGGGCCGCTCCTGGCGCTGGCGGCGCTGGGGCTGGCGTTGCTCGCGGCGCTGCTGGCGGGGTCGCCGGCGCAGGCGCAGAACCCGGACCTCGAGGGGCGGTTCGTGGGCATCGGCCCGGCCCGCGGCATGCAGGTCGAGATCACCGACGCCGGCCGCAATCCGGCCGGCAAGTTCCATGATTCCAACGGGGTCGAGGCGGAGATCGGCGGCGGCTGGAAGAACGGCGGGCTGGAGGCGCTGCTGAACTTCCCCGGCCGGCCGGTGTTCGTGCGCCTGACGCCCTCGGCGCTGGGGATGCAGATGGCGGTGCTGCCGCTGGACGCGGAGGGCAAGCCCCTGCGCGAGCAGGCCCGCGTGCTCGCCTTCCTGCGCGAGGGGATCGAGACGCCCGAGCAGCCGGCGCTCTACCAGGATCCGCCCAAGCGGGCGGGCTCGGAGATCGACCCGGACGTGTTCCTGGCCTCCTACCAGTTCTGGCCGCCCGAGGGCGTGGCCAACGGCTTCGACAACATCGGCCCGCGCTATCGCACCATCCTGCGCATGTTCCCCCAGATCCATGCCGACGTGCTTTGGAAGCTCTGCCAGGCCGAGACGCAGCGCGGCCTGCTGGCCGAGGCGCTGCGCGGCCAGGGGGCAAGCTGCGCCGACATCGCCGCGACCGTGAGCCGCCTGCAGGAGAGCGGCCGGTTCAGCGACTGGAAGGCCGCGGTCGACCGCGAGATCGCCCAGCTGATGCCGGCGGTGCAGTGCTCGCGCGGGTATATCGTGAAGGAGTCGGTCTGCGCGCCGGCTTCGCGCCGGGTGGCCGAGGCGGCCGCCTCGCTGGAGACGCTGGGCGTGGTGCTCGGTCGCTGGCGCTGAGCGCGCGGCCCGACGGCTCAGCGCCGTCGGGCCCCCATCTCGACCCGGGCCCGCATGTTCCAGGACCGGCCCCAGGTCATCAGCACGCACAGCACCTCGCGCAGGGCCAGGCCCTTGGGGGTCAGCGTGTATTCCATCCGCCGGGCCCCGTCGCGGACGGGACGTTTCTCGAGGATGTCGAGCTCGACGAGCCGCCGGAGGCGATTCGACAGGATGTTGCGCGCGACGTTGAGGTCTCGGTGGAAGTCGTCGAAGCGCGAGGTGCCCTGCGCCGCCGCCCAGACGATCAGCAGGGACCACCTGTCGCCGATCGCGTCGACGGCCTGCTCGAACGACTCTGCGTCGTCGTCGCCGGCCCGGAAGGGACCGGGCGGGAGGTCTTCGGGGGACATTGGCGTCTCCTGAAACGCGTGGGGTCGGTCGGGTCCGCGGCGGGGGCGCCGCCCGATCCGGATGCAGCGCCCGGGTGAGCGGGCATCCTTGTGCGGCGACCTTACCGTTACAGGTCGCAACTTTCCACCTCTGCCGGGCTAAATTGCGGCGAGACGTTCCACGGCTCGGAAAGCCATCCCGGGCTGTGCATGATGGGGCATGTGTCCCACGCCCGGCAGCAGGGTCAGGTCGCTGCGCGGCGCAATCCCGGCGAGGGCGACGGAGTGCACCTGGGGCGAGACGATGCCGTCCGCCAGGCCGTGCACGATCTCCAGCGGCGGGACCAGGCCGGCATAGGCCTGCGACTGCCGGGCGAGCGCGCCGTCCAGCCGCTCGATGTCCTCGGTGTTGTGGCGGAAGGTCTCGGGGCGCAGCAGCAGTTCCGGCTGCAGGTGGTCGAGATAGCCCTCGGGCGCGGGCTGGGGGCGGAAGATGCGCGCGGCGGCCGAGGCGCCGCCGTCCTTCTCGGCCATCAGCTTGAACACGCCCGCCCCCACCCAGGCGGCGGGGCGCGAGGTCTTGAGCCAGGTCAGCCAGTCGTCGCCGTCCGACCAGGGCATGGTGGCCCCGGCCAGCACCACGGCGCCGCGGATCGAGGGATCCTGGAGCGCCCAGGCGGTCGCGACCGCCCCGCCCCAGGAATGGCCCAGCACCACCGGCCGCTCGACCCCCAGCCGCGCCGCCGCCTCGCGCAGGACCTCGGTCTGCACGGCGGGGCGCCAGCCCTCGCGCGGGGCGCGCTCGGACCAGCCGAGGCCGGGGCGGTCGAAGGCGATGGCGCGCAGCCCGGCCGCGGCCAGGCGCGGGGCGAGGTCGAAGGTCATGTCGTTGAGATTGCCGGTGGCGCCGTGCACCAGCACCACCGGCACGCCGGAGGGCGGGCCCATCTCGACATAGTGGATGCGCAGGCCCGCGGCCTCGACGAAGCGGCCGACGGGCGGATTCTGCGCCTCGATGCGCGAAGGGGAGGGAATCACGGCGCATCCCCCGGCGGAGAGGGCGAGGGCCGCGCCGCCGCCCAGAAGGACGGCGCGGCGGGTGAGGGACGGTGCGGGTTGCATGCGGGGATATACGTGGCGCGATGCGCTGCGGTTTCATCCCCCCATGGCATCGCGGCCCGCCCTATGGCGCCACGACATGCAGCAGCGCCAGCCAGCCCGAGGCGGTGACCACCGAGAACATCGTCGCCAGCAGCACCGCCGAGGCCGCGACCCCGGTCGCGCGCTGGTACATCACCGCGAAGAGATAGGCGTTGATCCCCGGCGGCATCGAGGCGGTCACCACGGCCGAGCGCAGGAAGCGGTCCTCGATGCCGAAGCCGTAGTAGCCGGCGACGAAGGCGATCAGCGGGTGCAGCAGCAGCGACAGGCCCGCGGCGAAGGCGGCCTCGCCGATTCCGTCCTGCAGCCGGTAGCGGGTCATCGCGCCGCCCAGCGCGAACAGCGCCACGGGGATGCCGCCGCGGCCCAGGGTCTGCACCCCCTCGAACACCGGGTCGGGCAGCGGCAGGCCGGTCAGGTTCACCGCCATGCCGATGGCGATGCCGATGGTCAGCGAGTTGCGGAACATCATCCGCGCGGTGGCCTTGGCGGTGGCGAGCGCCGAGCGGCCGTCGGCGCGGGCGAACTCCATCGACACGATGCCGACGAGGTAGATGAAGGGCGCGTGGATCGAGAGGATCGCGAAGTTGGCCGAAAGCGCCTCGGTCCCGTAGGCGCGCTCGGTCACCGGGATGCCGAGCAGGAGGGAGTTGGAGAACAGCGCGCAGAAGGCGACGGCCACCGCCTCG
>CAXGVP010000247.1:0-5794 GCA_964013055.1 uncultured Albimonas sp. | reverse complement strand
CCGATTGGACGCCGATCAGCCCCGAAACGGGGTCCTTATTCCATGCCGATCCACAGCCAATCCTGTCTCAGGCAAGTTGAGGGCGCCTTGGACAGGAGACGCCCGATGCCCATATGCCGCTCCCCAGAGACTCGCAGGTTAGAAGCTGAAGAGACGCTGGCCGAGCTTTTCGCTCGCCGGCCGGAGGCTGCCGCGGCATTCTGGGCGCGCGGGATGCACTGTCCGGGCTGCCCTATCGCTCCGTTTCACAGTCTGTCGGACGCCTGCGCCGACTACGACGTCGATGCGGCAGGGCTTCGTGCCGATATCCGGGCGGCGGCCGACGCCGGGGGGGGAGAGACCGACAGGGAAGGGAGCGAAAATCCCGAGGTCAGCCCTCGCCGCTGAGCTCGACCAGCCGGTGGGGCGCGGTGACGGTCACCTTGCGGCGGGCCGACGAGACCACGCCCTCCTTCTCCCAAGCCGACAGAAGCCGCGAGACGGTGTGCAGCGTCGCCCCGGTCATGTCCGCGATATTGGCGCGGGTGATCGGGAAGGCGATCTCGATGCCGCCCTCCACCAGGCGGCCCGACTGGTTGACCATGCGCAGCAGGCAGGCGGCGACGCGCTGCTCGACCGCCTGGGTGGCGAGCTCGGTGACGCGGGTCTGGAACTCGCCCAGGCGGGCGCCGAGGGTCTTGTAGGTCTCGGTGGCGAAGCCGTCGTAGTCGGCGACGAAGGAGGCCCACAGGCCGACCGGCCATGCCAGGGCCAGGGACTCGGCCGCGCATTGGGCGGTGGCGGGATAGGTCTCGCGGCCGATGGCGGGGGCGATGCCGAACAGCTGGCCGGGGGGGATGTGCAGGGCGATCACCTGCTCGCCCCCCGGGGTGGTGCGGATCACCCGGATGTAGCCGTCCAGCAGCAGAAAGAAGCGCTCGGCCGGCTCGCCCTCGCGGAACACGGGGGTTCCTTCCTCGAAGCGGTGCGGCGCGGCGCGGTCCAGGATCTCGCGGATCTGCGGGCGCGACAGGCGGGAGAACGGCGGCAGGCCGGTCAGCAGGCTTTCGTCGAGATGGGCCAGGGCGCGTCTCCCCTCGATCCTTCGCGGTGCCGTTTGCGGCGGAGTTTGCGGCCGCGCAACGTCCGCGGGCCCGGCATAGCCCAGAACCCGGGGCAGCGAAACGCATCGGTTGACGATCGAAAGGACCGAGACATGACCCGCCTGCCGCTCCTCGCCGCCCTGCTCCTGCCGATCCTCGCCGCCGGGGGCGGAGAGGCGGCGGCCGAGATCTTCGAGATCCAGATGCTGAACAAGGGCGCCGAGGGGACCATGGTCTTCGAGCCGGCCTTCGTGAAGGCCGCGCCCGGCGACGTGATCCGCTTCGTGCCGACGGATCGCTCGCACAACGCCGCCAGCATCGACCGGATGCTGCCCGAAGGCGTGGCGCCGTTCCGTTCCAAGATGAACAAGGAATTCGAGCTGACGGTGGAGGACGAAGGGCTCTACGGCGTCAAGTGCCAGCCGCATTTCGGCATGGGCATGGTCGCGCTGATCCAGGTCGGCGAGGCGGCGAACCGCGAGGCCGTCGAGGCGGTGAAGCTGAAGGGCAAGGCCGCCGCGCGGTTCGAGCCGCTGCTGGCCCAGGTCGAGTGAGCCGAGACCGAGATCGCCGCGGCGTCTTCTCCTGACGAGACGCCAGGGCGACGGGCGCCGGCGCCCTGCCGGCGCCCCGTTTTCTGGAGGAGGGCGCGTGATGGCGCAGTCTCGGGAGGCTTCGGGGCCGGCGCTGCTGAGCGTAGGCTTTCGTCCGTTCTTTCTGCTCGCGGGTCTGTTCGCGCTGGCGGCGATTCCGGTCTGGATGCTGGCCTGGCGCGGGGCGCTGGAGCTGGGCGGGCCGTTCCATCCGGTCGACTGGCATATCCACGAGATGCTGTTCGGCTATGTCGGCGCAGTGCTGGCGGGGTTCCTGTTCACCGCGATCCCCAACTGGACCGGGCGGATGCCCACCCGCGGCTGGCCGCTGGCGGCGCTGGCGGCGCTGTGGCTGGCAGGTCGGATGGCGGTGGCGGGGATCATCCCGCTGAGCTCCGCGGCGGTCGCGGCGGTGGACTGCGCCTTCCTGGCCGCGATCGCGGCGATGGCGACGGTCGAGATCGTGGCCGGCCGGAACTGGCGCAACCTTTTGGTGGTGGTCCCGGTGCTGCTGTTCCTGGCGGCCAACGTCGCCTTCCATGTCGAGGCGATGCGGCTGGGGTCCTCGGACCTCTCGCGCAGGCTGGCCTTCGGGGTCGTGATCTTCCTGGTGATGCTGATCGGCGGGCGGATCATCCCCAGCTTCACCCGCAACTGGCTGGCGAAGCGGGGGGCGCCGCGCCTGCCCGCGCCGTTCGGGCACTTCGACGGCATCTGCATCGCGATCGCCGTCGCGGGGCTGCTCGCCTGGATCGCGGCGCCGGGGACGGTCATCTCGGCCTGCGGGCTGGCGCTGGGGGCGGCGGCGCAGGCGGCGCGGCTGGCGCGCTGGCGGGGGGCGGCGACCTGGCGCTCGCCCCTGCTGGCGATGCTGCATGCGGCCTTCGCCTTCCTGCCGCTGGGCCTCGCCGTCGCGGCGATGGGCGAGGCCGGCTGGCTGGCGCCCGCGGCCGGGCTGCATCTGCTGGGGATCGGGGCGATGGCGGCGATGACGCTGGCGGTGATGATCCGCGCCACACGCGGCCATACCGGGCGCAGCCTGGCGGCGGGGCCAGCGCTGAGCCTGGCCTTCGCGCTGATCGCCTCGGCGGCCCTGCTGCGGGCGCTGGGACCGCTGGCGGAGGGATGGGCGGCGGCGAGCCTCGACTTCGCCGCCCTGGGTTGGACCGTGGGCTTCGCAATCTTCGCCTGGCGCGCCGCGCCCTGGCTGCTCGGGCCGCGGGCGGGGCGCAAGGCGCCTTCCCGCACCAGCGCCTGAGCGGGACGAAGCCGAGGGCCGCGTGGGCCCTCGGCGATCAGATCAGGCGACGACGTTGGCCTCGGGGCCGTAGGGGAAGCGGGTGATGTTCTCGGCCCCGATCTCGCCGACCACCAGGATGTCGTGCTCGCGGTAGCCGCCGGCGCCGGGGCGCCCCTCGGGGATCCACAGCATCGGCTCCATCGAGACGACCATGCCGGGCTCCAGCACCGTCTCCACGTCCTCGCGCAGCTCCAGCCCGGCCTCGCGGCCGTAGTAGTGGCTCAGGATCCCGAAGGAGTGGCCGTAGCCGAAGGAGCGCAACTCCAGCAGGCCTTCGTCCGCGAAGAAGGCGTTGATCCCCTCGCAGATCTGCGCGCAGGTCGCGCCGGGGCGGATCAGCGACAGGCCCAGCTCGTGGGCGGCGACGTTGGCCCGCCACAGGCGCAGGGTCTCGGCGTCCGGCTCGCCCAGCGTCAGGGTCCGCTCCAGCGCGGTGTAGTAGCCCGAGATCATCGGGAAGGCGTTCAGGCTCAGCAGGTCGCCGCGGCGCAGGGCGCGGGTGGTGACGGGGTTGTGGGCGCCGTCGGTGTTCAGGCCGGACTGGAACCACACCCAGCTGTCGCGAAGCTCCGAGTTCGGGTGCGCGCGGGCGATCTCCAGCTCCATCGCGTCGCGCCCGGCCATGGCCACGTCGATCTCGCGGGCGCCCTCGCGGATCGCGCTCCGGATCGCCTCGCCGCCGAGGTCGGCGATGCGCGCGCCCTCCCGGATCAGGGCGATCTCCTCGGGGGACTTGATCATGCGGGCCTGCATGGCGGGCTGGGCGACGTCGACAAGCTCGATCCCCGGCGCCGCCTCGGCCAGCGCGTCGCGCGCGGCCAGCGTCAGGTGGTCGGCCTCGATCCCCACCCGGCGCGCGGCGCCCATCAGCGCGGCGGCGGCGCGCTGGAAGTTGCCGCGGCGCCAGTCGGTGTAGATCACGTTCTCGCACCAGCTGCGCCGCCGCGGCTGGCCGGCGTCGATGTTTGCGGTGATCGTGGTGCAGGCGTCGGACGTGACCACGCAGCCGTAGGGCCGCCCGAAGCTGCAGTAGAGGAAGCCGGTGTAGTAGGCGATGTTGTGCATCGAGGTCAGCAGCGCCGCCTCGATCCCCCGCTCGGCCATGATCGCGCGCAGGCTGGCGATGCGGCGGGCGTACTCGCCCTCGGAGAACGGCAGCGGCGCGCGCGGGCCGTTGGGGCGCACGAAGCCTTCGGGACGGTCGGGAAGGCCGCTCATCGCGTGTCCTCATCCAGTCGCCGGACGGGGACGCGCCGCGCCCGACGAGGCATCCGGGCGTGCAGGACAGGGGGCCGGGGCGCAGGAGCGCCGCGGGTGCGCGCCCGGGGCCAGCCCCGGCCGCCCGCGTCGACGCCATCGCCGCGGAGCGCGCCCGACTCCGATAGCCGCGCCCGCGACGGCGATCAAGCGGGATCTCAGAGCCGCTCGAGCAGCCCTACCAGCAGCGGCCGCAGGCGGCGCAGCTCCTCGCGATGCGCCTCCGACAGGGCCAGCAGCAGGCGCTCGGCCCGCTCGGTCGGGGCGATCACCCGGCGGCGGCCGTCCTGCGCGTCGTCGAGCCGGCGCACCAGGCCCAGCGCCTCGAGCCGGCTGGCCAGCTCGCTGGCGCTGTGGGGGCGCAGGAGCAGCGCCTCCGCCAGCTCCCCGACCGAGAGCGCGCGCCCCTCCGCCGCCCGGATGGCCAGCAGCGCCTGGTGCTGCTGGGGCGTCAGCCCCTCGCCGGCGGCGGCGGTCTCGCTGAACTGCAGGAAGCCGCGAAGCTGGCGGCGGAAGGCCGCCAGCGTGCGGATGTCCGCGTCCGAGACCGGGTCGTCGATGGGGGGCGTCGCCGTCATGCGCAGCGTTCTGGCGCCGGTCCCGGCCGCCGGCAAGCGGGAAGGCGGCTTGAGGTGCATCGTGTTGCGATATAAATCGAGCGCAATCGCCGGGAACAAGGGGGGCGCGGGATGCGCGATCCGGAAGAGACGCGCGTCCGCGCCCTGCTCAGAAGCCTCGGTCCCGCCGTCGCCGCCTCGCCGCCGCGCGAGGCGCTGCGGGCCGGTCTCGGCGCCTTCGTCGGGCTGCTGGCCGCGGGACTCTTCGCGCTGTCGCCCGGCGTGGACCTGGAGCTGGGGCTCTACCTCGTGGCGCCCTTCGGGGCGACGTCGGTGCTGCTCTTCGCCGTGCCCAACAGCCCCCTCGCGCAGCCCTGGTCGGCGGTGGTCGGCAACGTCTCGGCGGCGCTGGTCGGGGTGGCGGCCTGCCTGCTGGTCCCCGATCCGGCCTGGCGCATCGCGCTGGCGGTGGGGGCGGCGATCGCGGTCATGGGCCTCCTGCGGGCCATGCACCCGCCGGGCGGGGCCGTGGCGATGACGGCGGCGATGAGCCCCGACGCGGTGCGCGAGCTGGGCTTCGGCTTCGCCCTCGTCCCTGTGGCGGCGGGCACCGTGCTGCTGGTCGTCGCCGCCGCGATCCACGCCCGCCTGACCGACCGCCGCTACCCCTTCCGGCGCTTCCGCGAGCCCGACGCCCACGGCGCCGTCGACGCCCCGGCCGCCGAGCGGCTGGGCCTGTCGGAAGAGGACCTGACGGGCATCCTCAACCGCTACCGCCAGTCGCTTAACCTGGGCGTCGAGGATCTCGCCCGCCTGATCGGCGCGGCCGAGATCCAGGCCGCCGGGCGCCGCCTCGGCCCCCAGACCGCCGGGCGGATCATGTCGCGCGACCTCGTCACCGTCGGCCCGGCCACGCCGCTGGAGACGGTCGCGGACCTGTTCGACCGGCACGGCTACGCCTCCCTGCCGGCGGGCGCGGCGGACGGCCGCTTCCTGGGCGTGATC
>CAXGVP010000246.1:0-5827 GCA_964013055.1 uncultured Albimonas sp. | reverse complement strand
GCGCGACCGGCGCGGAACGGAGAGAGAGATGCGACGACTTCTCGGCCGGGGCCTCGCGGCCGCAGCGATGCTGACCCTTGCGCTGGGCGCCCTGCCCGCCGCCGCGCAGTCCGCGCTTCAGGACGTGCTGAACGGCGGCGTGCTGAAGGTGGGAACCACCGGCGACTGGAACCCGATGAGCGTGCGGGACCCCGCCTCGAACAGCTACAAGGGCTACGACATCGACGTGATGGAGGCGCTGGCCGCCGACCTGGGCGTCGAGCTCGAGTTCGTGCCCACCGACTGGAAGACGCTGGTCAACGGCGTGGTGGCGGGCAAGTACCACCTGACGGGCTCGGCCTCGATCAGCCCGGCGCGGATGAAGGTGGCGGGCTATTCGGACAGCTACCTCACGGTGGTGATCCTGCCCTTCACCACCGAGGACAAGGCCGACCGTTTCTCGGACTGGGGCGACATCGACAAGCCCGAGGTGACGGTCGCCACCACGCTGGGCACCACCTTCGAGAAATACGTCAAGGAGTGGTTCCCCAACGCCACCGTCAAGGTCGTCGAGGCCCCGGCCCGCGGCTACCAGGAGGTGCTGGCCGGGCGCGCCGACGTCTTCGTGACCTCGAACATCGAGGGGGCCACGCTGATGGAGAAATTCCCCAACGTGACCCGCGTCACGGTCAGCCAGGCGCGCGCGCCCTCGCCCATCGCGATGCTGCTGCCGCAGGCCGATCAGGTCTGGATCAACTACGTGAACAACTGGATCAAGATCAAGAAGCTGGACGGCTTCTTCCAGTCGACCGCGGTGAAATGGGGCCTCGCCTCGGGCGAGTGACCGCCCCGCCCGACCCCGATCCCGACCGCCGGCGAGCCCCGCTCGCCGGCGGTTTCGGTCTGGAAGGGGGCCAGCCCCGCTCGCCGGCGGCCTTCGTTCGGAAGGGGGCCAGCCCCTCCCGCCGGAGGCCTTCGTTCGCAAGGGGGCCAGCCCCGCCCGCCGGCAGCCTTCGTCCGGAAGGGAGCGCGCGCCCGCGCCGCCCGGCCGGGGCCCGCGGCTCCGCCCGCCTACGGGGAGCGGCGAGCATCGGCGGCCGGGGACGTCCGGCGCGGCCGAGGCCCCGCCCGCGGCGCGGTCAGCGGCGGATCTTCTCGGGCATCAGCCCGCGGGGGGCGAAGCGCAGGACCAGCAGCAGGATCAGGCCCATGAAGATCATGCGCATGTGGGCCGCCCCCTCCTGCAGGTGGGCGGCGAAGGCATTGCCCTCGGGCGCCCAGGCGGTCAGCGCATCCATCAGCCAGCGGCCGGCGGGCTCGGCCTCGATCCACACGAACCACACCAGGAAGCCGCCCAGCACCGAGCCCCAGTTGTTGCCCGAGCCGCCCACGATCACCATCACCCACACCAGGAAGGTGAAGCGCAGCGGCTGATAGGCGCCGGGCGTGAACTGCCCGTCGAAGGAGACCATCATCGCCCCCGCGATCCCCACCACGGCCGAGCCGAGGATGAAGGTCTGCAGGCGGCGCCTGACGACGTCCTTGCCCATCGCCTCGGCCGCGACCTCGTTGTCGCGGATGGCGCGCATCATCCGACCCCAGGGGGAGTTCAGCGCCCGCTCGGCCAGCCAAAGCAGCCCGCCCAGCACCGCCGCGAAGAGGGCGGCGTAGCACAGCTTCACGAAGATGCCCGAGGCCTCGGCCGGGTCCAGCCCCCAGGCCTGCGCACGCTCGACGAAGGCGGCGGAGGCCTGCAGGTCGACCTCGTAGGGCGCGGGCCGCGGCAGGCCGGTGACGTTCTTCACGCCGCGGGCCAGCCAGTCCTCGTTCTTCAGGACGGCGATGACGATCTCGGAGATGCCGAGCGTCGCGATGGCGAAATAGTCCGAGCGCAGGCCGAGCGAGACCTTGCCGATCAGCCAGGCCGCCCCCGCCGCCAGCACCCCGCCCAGCAGCCAGCCGACCACCGAGGGCAGGCCTAGCCCGCCCAGGTAGCCGGTGATCGCGGGATCCACCGCCTCGATCGCGTCGGTGGCCGGATCGAACAGGACCCGCACCAGCGCATAGGCCGCAACCACCAGCGCCACCGTCGCCAGCGCCCGCAGCCGGCCCTTCGCCAGCCGCGCCCGCACCAGCGCGATGACGGCGACCGAGGCGACCAGCGCCACCCCCGCGCCCAGCAGGCGCAGGCCGCCGGCGGACCAGGCCTCGGGCACGGGGGGCTGAGCGGCGAGCACCACCGCCAGCCCGCCAAGCGCCGCGAAGCCCATCAGGCCCACGTTCATCAGCCCCGCATAGCCCCAGGCGATGTTCGCCCCCAGCGCCATCACCGCCGAGATCAGGCACATGTTGAGGATCGCCAGCGCCACGTTCCAGCTTTGCAGCACCCCCACCAGCGCCAGCAGCAGCGCCATGCCCGCATAGAGGATCGGCCCCCGCGCGGGGCCCTGAAGCCAGCTCATATGACCTTCCCCCGGAAGATGCCGGTGGGCCTCGCCAGCAGCACCACCACCAGGATCACGAAGCTGACCGCGAACTTGTAGTCGGTGGAGAGCAGCTGCAGCAGCCCGTCGGGCATGGCGTCCTCGGGCAGCAGGTAGCCGGCGAACTTGCGATAGGCGTAGGTGACCATGACCTCGGAGAAGGCCACGATATAGGCTCCCACCACCGCCCCCACCGGGTTGCCGATGCCCCCCAGGATCGCCGAGGCGAAGATCGGCAGCAGCAGCTGAAAATAGGTGAAGGGCTTGAAGGACTTGTCCAATCCGTAGAGGACGCCGGCCAGCGTCGCGAGCGCCGCCGCCAGGATCCAGGCGGTGCGCACCACGCGGGCCGGGTCCACGCCCGACAGCAGCGCCAGGTCCTCCTCGTCCGAATAGGCGCGCATCGCCTTGCCCATCCGGGTGCGCTGCAGGAACCAGAACAGCGCGGCCATGGCGATCACCGCCGCCACGATGGTCAGCGCCTGCGTCGAGCGGAAGGCGATCCCCTCGTCGAGCCCCGTCCAGTCGCGGAAGTCCCCGACCTTGAACAGGAACCGCTCGCCGTCCGCAAACCGCTGGTCGTCCGGCCCGATGACGATGCGCACGATGCCGTTGAGCAGGAACATCACGCCCACCGAGGCGATCATGAACACCACCGGCTTGGCCTTCTGCCGGCGATAGAAGGCGAACACCCAGCGGTCGAACAACAGCGTCGCCGCCGCCGCCGCCGCGATCCCGACCGGCAGCGCCAGCAGCGCGGTGGGCAGCGGCCCCAGCCCGATCCCCAGCGCCTGCAGCCCCCAGGTCGCCAGCACCACCACCATGGTCCCGAAGGCCATCAGGTCGCCGTGGGCGAAATAGGTGAAGCGCAGCACCGCGTAGATCAGCGTCACCCCCAGCGCGCCCAGCGCCAGCTGGCTGCCATAGGCCAGCGCCGGCAGGCCCACGAAGTTGGTGAACAGCGCGAGCGCGTCGAGGATCTCCATGTCAGTCCCCGGCGCGCCGGCAGGCGCCATGATACTGCGTCGGCTTCAGCTCGCCCCCGAGCAGCGCGTGCTTGGAGTGGACGGCGACGCCGCCCTGCGCGACCGAGGTCAGCACCAGGTCGCCCCGGTCCATGATCTCGATGAAGTGCACGAAGGCCTCCATCTCGGCGACCGTCACGTCGCCCGAGCGGCCGGCGCCGTCGGTGAAGCGGCCGTCCTCCCCCTCCCAGTCGAGGCGCAGCTCGAAGCCGGTCGAGCGGCAGCCCTCGGCGTCGCAGACCCGGTCGAAATCGCAGCGCAGCCCCTCGGCCGAGGCCGCGGCCGGCGCCAGCGCGCAGACCGCCGCCGCCACGGCGGGACCCGCCAGACGAGCCATGACGCGCCGGCGCGGCGCGGGCGCCCCGGGCGCCATGAGATCGAGCGTCATTCTCCCCCCGAAACGAAACGGACCGGGACGGCCGTCCTCGCCGTCCCGGTCCGGTCTATCGTCTTCCTCCGCAGGCCGCCAGCGCGGCGCGGCGCGGAGGCGGGCGCTCCCGCCTGCGCCTCAGGCGCGGCGACGGCGCGCCACGGCGCCCAGCGCCAGCAGCCCGGCCCCCAGCAGCGGCAGCGCCGCGGGAACCGGCACGGCCGACGACGCGGCCGAGCCGTTCAGCTCGAGATCGTCCACGAGAAAATTGCTGCCCATGGCGATCCGCAGTTCGTCGATCGCCAGCCCGTTGCCGCCGAAATACGCGTAGGACCCGTTCAGGCCCGTATCCAGGCTCCAGACCTGGGCGCCGTCCTTTCAACCTTCCAGCGTGCCGACGAGGCTCGGCTCGCCGCCCGAGTCGGGCGCGGTGTTCCACCTCTTGGCCCAGAGCCCGGTGAAGGTGAAATCCTCGCCGTTCGCCTCGGTCACGACGCCGGGGCCGCCGAGGTTGTTGAGAATGGCGAAATCGCCGCTATGCGCGCCGAAGTTCCACGTGCCGCCCACCACGTCGATCCAGTCGAGCGTGGCGCTGAACTGGAACCCCAGGTAGCTCCCCGACCCAACGGGGCTCGGGAGGTCGCCAAAACCGCCCTGGGACGAGCCGCCCGGCACATCGTCGAACGTCAGCACCAGGGCCTGGGCGGGAACCGCTGCAAGCGCGCAAAGCGCCGACAGACACACAAGAGATGCACGAAGCCGCATAGGCCACACTCAGCAACCGAAAGATCGAACCGGAGTGCGGGTTTGTGAACGCCTCGTCAATCGTGATGAACGGTTTTCCGTGACGTGGGATCACCCGCCGAGAAACGTCCGCCGGACCTCGGGGTCGGCCATCAGCGCGGCGCCGGTGTCGGTGTACTCGTTGCGGCCCTGCACCAGCACATAGCCGCGGTCGGCGATGCCGAGCGCCTGGCGGGCGTTCTGCTCGACCATCAGGATGGCGATGCCGGCGGCCGCGATCTCGATGATCTTGTCGAACAGCTCGTCCATCACGATGGGCGAGACGCCGGCCGTCGGCTCGTCGAGCATCAGGACCTCGGGCCTCGTCATCAGCGCGCGGCCCACGGCCACCTGCTGGCGCTGGCCGCCCGAGAGCTGGCCGGCGGGCTGGCGGCGTTTTTCGCGCAGGATCGGGAACAGGGCGTAGACCATCTCCATGGTCTCGCGCGCGTCGTCCTCGCGCAGGAAGGCGCCCATCTCCAGGTTCTCCTCGACGGTCATCGAGGCGAAGACGTTGCGCACCTGGGGGACGAAGCCCATGCCGGCCTTCACCCGGTCCTGCGGGCTCAGCGCGGTGATGTCCTGACCGCGCAGGCGCACCTGCCCCAGGCGAAGCGGGAGCATGCCGAACAGCGCCTTCATCGCGGTCGACTTGCCCGCGCCGTTGGGGCCGACGATCACCGCGATCTCGCCCTGGTCCACGGCGATGGTGCAGTCGTGGAGGATGTCGGCGCCGCCATAGCCGCCGGTCATGCCCTCGCCGATCAGGATGCTCATGCCCGGCCCTCCCCGCAGGCGGCGCCCCGCGGCGGGCGGTTCGACAGAGGCCCCGGATCAAGTCCGGGGCGCCCGTGGGATCGGCCGGACGCCCGCCGCCGGGCGGCGCCCCGGGCTTGACCCGGGGCCGCGCGCGGGCCGCTCCGGGCGCAGGCGGCGGCGGAGGGCGCGGGGGTCAGAGGCCGGCCTCCGGCGGCGGGGGTCGCAGGCCGGCCTCCGGCGGCGGGGGTCACAGGCCGGCCTCCGGCGCGGGGGCGACGGCGGGGCGGCGGCGGGCGGGGCGGTTCTTCAGGCCGCGGCCGAGATAGGCCTCGATCACGCGCTCGTCGGCCTTCACCTCGTCGACCGAGCCCTGGGTTAGGACGCGCCCCTCGGCCATCACGATCACCGGGTCGCAGAGGCGGCCGATG
>CAXGVP010000245.1:0-5851 GCA_964013055.1 uncultured Albimonas sp. | reverse complement strand
CTGCATGGCGATGATGATCAGCGCCGTGTTTTCGGGCCGCAGATCGCCGTTCCACGGCCAGGGATACGGGTCCGCCGCGAGCGGCCCGACGGTCTCCACCCTTCCATCCATCGCGTTCATTCCGCGGCCTCCTTGGCGCTGTCTCCGAAGGTCCGCGTGGGTTCCGGGAAGCCGCAGGAGGTCCCGTCGGTGATCTTCACCGCGTCCTCCCACGGCAGCCGGGCCGTGCCCGCGACCATGTCCTGCATGAACGTGTAGGGGCAGTCCTGCGCGCCCCCCTTCACCGCCACGTAGCCGCGGTGGAAGAGCTGGTAGATGTTGTTCTCGACGCCCCAGCCCTCGCGCGCCTCGCGCACCAGGTCGGGGCGGACCTCGGCGGTGATGATCTCGTCGACACGGCCGCTCGTACCGTGCGCGATCACCGAGCCGTCGAAGTTGCAGATCATCCCCTCGCCCATCGAGTCGAAGGTCCCGTCCGAGCCGCACATGCACACGTTCGCCGTCACCATCAGGTTCTGGAAGGCGTTGGCCTGGTTGGTGAACCGCCAGCTGTCGCGGATCGGGGCGGTGTAGCCGGCGGTGCGCAGCATGATCTCGGCGCCCTTGTAGGCGCATTCGCGCGCCATCTCGGGGAACATGCCGTCATGGCAGATGATCAGCGCCAGCCTGCAGCCCTTGGGGCCGGTGATGACGGGGATGCCCTGGTCGCCCGGCTCCCACGGCTCGACGGGGACCCAGGGGTGCATCTTGCGGTAGTAGAGCTGGATCTCGCCCTGATCGTCGATGATCAGCCCCGTGTTCCAGGGCATGCCGCCCGGGTTCTTCTCCATGATCGAGAAGCAGCCCCAGATGCGGTTGTCGATGCAGGCCTGCCGGAACGCCGCGACCTCCGGCCCGTCGACAGAGCACATGATCGCCGGGTTGATGTCCATCGACAGGCCGTGCAGCGCATATTCGGGGAACACCACCAGGTCCATGCCCGCCATGTTCCGCCGCGCCTTGCCGACCATCTCCACGATCCGCGCCGTCTGCCGCGCCAGGTCCTCGGGCGTGACCACGACCGGCAGCTGCAGCTGCACCAGCCCGATCACGACGCCGTTCGGGGAGGGGTTCAGACCGCCCAGACCATTCATCGCGCTTCCTTTCCTGTGATCGCTCGTCTCGCGGCCGCCATGCGCCCGCCATGGCCTCGCCGTCTCGCGAGCCCCATATCCCTGTCCAAGACCCCGCCGGCGCGGCGCTCCCGCCCGCCGGCCCGACGAACCCGGAGACGCCCATGACCCGACGCGCCCTGCCCGTGACCCTGACCGCCTCGCTCGCCATGGCGGCCGCGATGGGCGCGGCCCTCGTGGCCGACGCCGCCCGCGCCCAGGACGCCACCGCCAAGCTGCTGAGCCCCGAGGGCAATCCGGTCGGCGTCGCCTCCCTCTACAACACCCCCGCCGGCGTGCTGATCGAGCTGGAGCTGACCGAGGCGCCCGAGGGCGCCCACGCCCTGCATATCCACGAGACCGGCGCCTGCGGCCCGGATTTCTCGGCCGCCGGCGGTCACCTGGGCGTCGACGAGGCCCCCCACGGCTTCCTCAACGCCGAGGGCCCCCATGCCGGCGACCTGCCCAACATCCACGTGCCCGAGGGCGGCCAGGCGATGATCTCGACCCTGGCGCCGCTGGCCAAGCTGCCCGACTCCGACGGCGAGAGCCCGGCCGAGGCGATCGAGAACTCCGCCCAGGCCCTGTTCGGCGGCCGCGCGCGCCTGCCGCTTCTGGACGCCGACGGGGCCGCGCTGGTGATCCACATGGGTCCCGACGACTACCAGACCGACCCGGCCGGCGCCGCGGGCGAGCGCATCGCCTGCGGGGTGATCGAGGCGCTCTGAGCGCATCGTCCCGCTGACCGGGCGCCCTGAAGACCGGGGGCGGGGGGACATCCTCTCGCCCCTCACTTGGTGATCGACAGCTCGCCCGGCGCGCCGGTCATGGCCCGCGTGGTCGAGGAAGTGGCGATCAGCATGCCCAGCGTCAGCACGTAGGGCGCGGCGTAGAACAGGTAGTAGCCCGAGGTGATCCCGACGGATTGCAACGCCGGGCCCAGCGCGCCCGCGCCGCCGAAGAGCAGTGCCGCGCCGAAGCACTGGATCGGGTTCCAGCGCGCGAAGATCACCAGGGCGACGGCCATCAGCCCCTGCCCGGAGGAGATCCCCTCGTTCCAGGAGCCGGGGTAGTAGAGCGACAGGTAGGCCCCCGCCACGCCCGCCGAGGCGCCGCCGACCGCGGTCGAGGCGATGCGGATCCGGTTGGGCCTCAGCCCCATGGCCCGCGCGGCGTCGGTGGAATCGCCGACCACCCGCACGATCAGCCCCACCTTGGTGGCCCGGAACACCCACCACAGGACGACCGCCAAGACCGCGCCGATCACGAACAGCACGTTGACGCGCAGCGCGGCCTGCACCTGGGGGTAGCTCGACCAGGATCCGAGCTCGATGGCCGGCAGGTCCGGCGCGACGGGCTGGATGTAGGGCTTGCCGAAGAAGAACGCCAGGCCCATGCCGAACAGCATCAGCGCGATGCCGATGGCGATGTCGTTGACCCGCGGCAACGAGCACATCAGCCCGTGGATCAGCCCGAACAGCGCCCCCGCCAGCGCGGCCGCCACGACGCCCGCCCAGGGGTTCCCCGTCTCGTAGGCGATGGCGTAGCCGGCCATGGCGCCGAAGACGAGCGTGCCCTCGAGGCCGAGGTTGATGCGGCCGGATCGCTCGGTCAGGCACTCGCCCAGGCTCACGAACAGGAACGGGGTCGAGACCCGGATCGCGCCGCCCAGGATGGCCAGCGGAACGCCCCAGTAGCCGATGTCGGTCTCGTTCATTTCTGGCTCCAACGCTCGGGCGCGAAGATCTTGAAGCGGCCGTAGAAGGTCTCGGACAGCAGGATCGCGACGAAGACGAAGCCCTCCAGCACCAGCACCGTTGCGTCCGGCAGGTCCATGCGCCGCTGCACGAGGCCCGACGAGGCCTCCATGCCGCCGATCAGGATCGCGACGGGGATGATGGCGAGCCCGTTATGCCGCGCAAGGAACGCCACCAGGATCCCCGCATACCCGTAGCCCGCCGCCAGCGAGCCGTTGGCCGAGCCCTGCACGGCGGAGACCTCGATCATCCCGGCAAGCCCCGCGAAGGCCCCGCCCAGCGCCGTGAAGCCGATCAGCAGGCGGCCCACCGGCAGCCCCTGGATCTGGGCCGCGCGCACGTTGCCGCCGACGAGGCGGGCGGCGAACCCCCAGGTGGTCTTCTCGATCAGCACCCAGGCGATCACGCAGCACAGGGCGCCGATGGCGAACCCCCAGTGCACGTCCATGCCCGGCAGGTCGCCGATCCTCAGCCCCTCGGCCAGCGGGGCGGTGGAGGGCTTGTTGAGGCTGGCGGGGTCGCGCAGGGGCCCCTCGACCAGGTGGTTCATCAGGGCGATGGCGATATAGGCCATCAGGAGGGAGGAGATGGTCTCGTTCACCCCCCGCTTCTGGCGCAGCGCGCCGACCGCGCCGATCCAGGCGCCGCCGGCCAGCATCGCGGCGAGCGTCATCAGCGGCACGCCGATCACCGCGGGCATCCAGGGCATCGCGGCGCCGAGCCCGCCGGCGGCGACGCCGCCCAGCACGATGGCGCCCTCGCCCCCGATGATCATCAGGCCGAGCCGCGCCGGCAAGGCCACGCAAAGCGCGGCCAGCAGCAGCGGCGCGGCCCGGCTGAGCGTGTTCTGCCAGCTGAACCAGGTGCCGAAGCCGGCCTTGTAGACCAGCGCGTAGAAATCCGCCGGGCTCTTGCCCAGCGCCAGCAGGAACAGGCCGAAGGCGGCCAGTCCGACGATCAGCGCCCCGAGGGGCAAGGCGACCGCCTCCAGACGCCTCGCCCAGCGGGCGAGGGCGCCGGAGGCGGCCGGGACCGCCGCGACCTGCGCAACGGATTGGGCCGCGGACGACATGGGGGATGCTGCAGCCTGGTCCGACATCGCGACGGTCCCTTTGCGAGAGCGATCAGGAGGTGGAACCGATGACGCCCTCGACCAGGTAGTCCATGCTCTCGAGCTCGACGTCGGTCTCGACATAGGCCGCGCCGGACTCGGCGATCACGTCGCCGGTGTTGGACTTCATCGGGCCCTTGAAGACCGAGAAGCCGCCCTTGAGGATCTCGGCCTTCGTCGCCTCGAACTGGGCGCGCGCCTCGTCCGAGACGGCGGGGCCCAGCGGCGACATCTTGATGAAGCCCTCGGCGAGCCCGCCCCGCACGAAGTTGTCGATGGTCCCGCCCGACTGCACGGTCGAGACCATGTCGGTGTAGACCTTGGCCCAGTTCCACTCGGCGCCGGTGAGGTATTTCTCGGGGGCCAGCGCCGACTGGTCGGCGTGGTAGCCGCACACGAAGGCGCCGCGGCCGGCCGCGGTCTCCATCACCACCTTGGGGCCGTCGACGTGGCAGGTGATGACGTCGGCGCCCTGGTCGGTCAGCGCGTTGACCGCCTCGGCCTCCTTGACGGCCAGCGACCACTCGCCGGTGAAGATCACCTGGCAGGTGATCGAGGGATCGACCGCCCGCGCGCCCAGCAGGAACGAGTTCACGTTCTGCAGCACCTGCGGGATCGGCTTCGCGGCCACGAAGCCGATCTTCTTGGTCTTGGTGGCGTGGCCCGCGGCGATGCCGTTGAGGTACTGGCCCAGCCCGATGTAGCCGAAATACGACCCGACGTTCATCGGGTGCTTGTCGGCCGACCACATGCCGCCGCAATGCTCGAAGCGCAGGTCGGGGTATTTCTGCGCCATCTCCAGGATGTGCGGGTCGAAATAGCCGAAGGAGGTCGGGAACAGCAGGCTGGCCCCGTCGAAGTTGATCATCGATTCCATCGACTTCTGGACTTCGACCGACTCGGGGACGTTCTCCTCCTCGACGACGGTCACGCCCTCCATCGCCTTCACGGCGGCCGCGCCCTCGGCATGGGCCTGGTTGTAGCCGTAGTCGTCCTTGGGCCCGACGTAGATGAAGCCGATGGTCAGGTCGGCGGCCTTCGCGCGGGTGGCGAAGCCGCCCATAGCGGCGACGCCGGCGACGGCGGCGGAGGATTTGAGGAAACCGCGGCGCGAGGTGCGGTGGAATTCGGTCATGATCGGCTCCCGGGCTCGCCATGGAATGTCGTCGGGCGGCGCCCCCCAGGGCCGGCGCGGCGCCGCTGGTGCAGCCCTCCGCGTCGGGCCCGGTCCGCCCTGGGAGGCATAACAGGGCAAGCCTGCGCCGATGTATTCTGCTAGTTTCGCACAGGACCGCTGCACGCAATGCAGCACCCGGTCCGCCGGCGGCGCGTCGCCGGGCGCGGGGTCGGGGCGAACCGTCTCCGAAGGCGGGCCGAGGGAAGGGAGATCGGATGCGGCACCTGCTGCCCCTGCAATATATCGACGCCGTGGCGCGCACCGGCTCGATCCGCCGCGCGGCGGAGACGCTCAACATCACCTCGACGGCGCTGAACCGCCGGATCCTGGCGATGGAGGAGGAGCTCGGCGTCCCGATCTTTGAGCGCTTGCCCCGCGGGGTGCGCCTGTCCCCGGCGGGCGAGCTGCTGATCCACCACATCCGCAGCCAGATCTCGGACCTCGAGCGGGTGAAGAGCCAGATCGCCGACCTCTCCGGCGTGCGCCGCGGCCATGTCGCCATCGCCTGCTCGCAGGCGTTCCTGCCCTTCTTCCTGCCCGAGATGATCGCCCGCTACCGGCGCGAGCACCCGGGCGTGACCTTCTCGGTCCAGCGCCGCGACCGCGCCCAGGCCGAGCAGGCGCTGGCCAGCCACGAGGCCGACCTCGCCCTGAT
>CAXGVP010000244.1:0-5851 GCA_964013055.1 uncultured Albimonas sp. | reverse complement strand
CGGGACCAGGAGGTCGACCAGCCCCAGCCGCTGCGCCTCGGCCGCCTCGACCGTGGCCGCGGTCAGCATCAGCCGCCGGGCCTGGCGCGCGCCCACCGCGCGGGCCAGCAGCCAGGAGACGCCCCCGTCAGGCGACAGCGCCAGGCGCCGCCAGGCGAAGACGAAGCGCGCCGTGTCGTCGGCCACCACCAGATCGGCCGCGAGAGGGAACATCAGGCCGGCCCCCGCGACGGCCCCGCGATGGCGCACCACGACCGGCCGGTCGAAGGCGGCCAGCGCCAGCGCCAGCGCCTTGCCCACGGCCATGCGCCCGCGGAACTCCGCCTGCCGCTCGGCGTCGGTCGTCTCGGCCAGGCTACGCGCGAAGCTCGCCACGTCGCCCCCGGCCGAGAGGTGGTCGCCCGCGCCGCGCACCAGCAGGCAGCGCACGGCCGGGTCGGCCTGCGCGTCGCCCAACAGGTCGCGCAGGGCCGCCGGCATCCCGGGCACGAACGGGTTGCGCGCCTCCGGCCGGTTCAGGGTCAGGGTGAGCACGCCGGCGTCGAGCGCGGTCTCGAAGCCCGGCCCCTCCCGCCCGAGCCTGCTCATGACGCGATCCGGGCGCGCCCCCGGTCCAGCACCACCACGTCGCGCTCCTTCGCGCGGCAGCGGAAGCGGATCTCGTCGCCCGCGCCGCGGAAGATCTCGGTGACGATGGTCTCGCCGGGGAACACCGGGCTCGAGAACCGCACGAACATCGAGGTCAGCGCCTCCGGCCGGCCCGGCGCGCAGGCCTGCAGGAGCGAGCGGGTGGCAAGGCCCAGCGTGCACAGCCCGTGCAGGATCGGCGCGTCGAACCCGCCCCCCTTCGCCGCCTTCGGATCGGCGTGGATGGGGTTGTAGTCGCCCGAAAGTCGATAGATCAGCGCCTGCTGGGGCAGGGTCGGCAGCTCGACCACCTCGTCGGGCGTCGCGTCGGGCAGGGCGCCCGGGGGCTGGACGGGATCCCCGAAGCCCCCGCAGCCGCCGTCGCCGCGCATCACGATGACCGAGCGGACGGTGGCGAGCAACGTCCCGTCCTGGTCGAACAGCCGCTTGAGCTGGTGCAGGCGCGCGCCCTTGCCCTCGCCCCGGTCCTCGACGGCCTGGATCTCGTATTCGCCCCGCACCCGTCCTTCGGGCGGGATCGGGGCGTGGATCTCGTATTCCTGCTCGCCATGCAGGATCTTCATCCAGGAGATCCCGAACTTCGGATCCTTCGCCCAGAAGCCCGGATGGGCCAGCACGTTGCAGATCGAGGGGACGGCCTTCAGGCCCTCCTCGTAGACGAACGCCAGCTGGGCTTCGTCCAGCGGGTCCGAGCCGTAGCCGATGCCCAGCGCATAGAGCATCGTGTCCTTCGCCGTGTAGACATGCTCGATCGGGTCGAAGCGGTGCGCGCGCACGGTTTCGAGATCCATCTCGTCCTCCCGTTCTTCGGTCTGGATGGCAGGGGGCGCGGGGAGAGGCCCGGCCTCCCCCCGCTCCGGGATCAGGCGTTCCGCTTGGCCATGTCGCGCCAGATGATCTGCTTCATCACCTCCATGGCGCCGCCGGCGATCTTGACGATGCGCGCGTCGATGTAGGCCCGGGCGATGGGGTATTCCTGCATGTAGCCGTAGCCGCCGAAGAACTGCAGGCACTGGTCGACCACCTTGCAGTGCAGGTCGGAGGCGACGAGCTTGGCCTTCGCGGCCTCCACCGACGTCAGCTCCCCCTTCAGGTGGCGGGCGATGCACCAGTCGACGAAGACCCGCTGCGCCGTGGTCTCGGCCTCGAGCTGGGCGAGCGTGAACTGGGTGTTCTGGAAATCCGCGATGGTGCCGTCGAAGGCCTCGCGCCCGCGGACGTAGTCGAAGGTCCAGCGGATCGCGGCCTCGGCCACGGCGACCGAGCGGATCGCCTGGGTCAGCCGCTCCTGCGCGAGCTTGGTCATCAGCATCGAGAAGCCCTGGCCTTCCTCGCCCAGCCGGTTGGCGAGGGGGACGCGGACGCCGGAATAGAACAGCTCGGAGGTGTCCTGCGCTTTCAGGCCGATCTTCTTGAGGTTGCGCCCCCGCTCGAACCCGGCCGAGGCCGTGGGCACGGCGATCAGGCTCATGCCGCGGGCGCCCGCCTCGGGGTCGGTCTTGGTGGCGGTGACCACCACGTCGGCGGTCTGGCCGTTGGAGATGTAGACCTTCTGACCGTCGAGGACGTAGGCGTCCCCGTCGCGCCGGGCGCGGAGCTTCACGTTCTTCACGTCCGACCCGGCGCCGGGCTCGGTCATGGCGATGGCGCCGATGGCCTCGCCCGTGACCATCTTCGGCAGCCATTCGCGCTTCAGCTCCTCCGTCCCCCAGGCGAGGATGTAGGGGGCGCACATCTCGGAATGGACCATGAAGCCGGGACCGGTCATGCCGGCGTAGCTCAGCTCCTCGATCACCACCACGTCGTAGAGCCAGTCGGCGCCCGGCCCGCCGTATTCCTCGGGCAGGGAGCAGCACAGCAGCCCCGCCGCGCCCGCCTTGCGCCAGACCTCGCGGGGGACGACCTGCGCGTCCTCCCACTCGGCGTGATGGGGGGCGAGCTCGGTCGCGACGAAGCGGCGGACGGTGTCGCGGAACTGGTCGTGCTCGGACGAGAACAGGGTGCGGGGCGTGGGGGTCATGGCGCTTCCTCGTGGCGTCTGTCATGGGCCGCGCCGCCCCGGAGACGGGGCGGCGCGGCAGGGTCCGGGGCGGCTGGAGGCTCCGCCTCCGGGTGCGGTTCCGCGATCAGGAATGCAGGCCCAGGATCGAGATCGCGGCGATGCCAAGATAGGGCACGCCGCCGAGATTGTGCGACAGGCCCAGCGAGGCGTTGGGGATCTGCCGCGCCCCGGCCCGGCCCAGAAGCTGGGTGTAGTTCTCGTAGGCCATGCGCAGGCCCGAGGCGCCGATCGGATGGCCGAAGCACTTCAGCCCCCCGTCCACCTGGCAGGGCACGCCGCCGCCCTCGCGGTCGTAGAAGCCGTCGAGCACGTCGCGCACCGCCTCGCCCTCGCCGGAGACGAACAGGTCTTCCATCGTCACCAGCTCGGTGATCGAGAAGCAGTCGTGCACCTCCATCAGCGAGAGCTGCTTGCGGGGATCGTCGATCCCGGCCTCGGCATAGGCGCGCTTCGCGGCGTTGCGGGTGTTGCGCACATGGCTGCCGTCCCAGGCGTCGGTGGTGGATTCGACGCCCGAGCTGATCGAGAGCTGGATCGCCTTGATGGTCACGAAGTCCTTGTGGCCCAGGCTGCGCGCGATCTCGGGCGTGGTCACGATGGCCGCCGCGGCCCCGTCCGAGACGCCGCAGCAGTCGTAGAGGCCCAGCGGTTCCGCGATCATCGGCGCGTTGAGGATGGCGTCCATCGACACCTCCTTGCGCAGGTGCGCCTTGGGCGAGAGCACGCCGTTCTGGTGGCTCTTCCACGAGACATGGCCGATGGCCCGCTTGAGGTCCTGCTTCGAGACCTGGTGCTTGGTGCGATACCCCGCCGCGAGCTGGGCGAAGCCCGCGGGGGCCGAGCCCAGCGGCAGCCAGAGGTCGTTGAAGGCGCCCTTGAACGGGGTGGGAAGGCCGCCGTAGCCGGTGTCCTTCAGCTTCTCCGCCCCCACCGCCAGCGCGATGTCCACCGCGCCCGAGGCGACGGCGTAGGCCGCCCCGCGAAGCGCCTCGGTGCCGGTGGCGCACATGTTCTCGACCCGGCTGACCGGGATGCCGTCCAGCCGCAGCGCCGTCGAGGCGGGGATCGCGGAATTGCCCACGTTCACCCCGTCCACGCCCGAGCCGAACCAGGCGGCCTCGATCTGCGCACGCTCCAGCCCCGCGTCGGCCAGCGCCTCGTCGAAGGCTTCGGCCAGCAGGTCCTCCTCGCTCGCGTCCCAGCGCTCGCCGAAGCGCGAGCAGCCCATGCCGATGATGGCGACCTTGTCCTTGATGCCGGTGGCCATGGTTCTCTCCTCAGCCCGTCGCCGCGACGCCGTCGGGCGTGGCTTTCCAGAAATAGCGGCGGAAGCCGCTCCTCGCGTCGATCTTCTTCAGGCGGAACACCATGCGCAGCGGCAGGCCGACGTCGACCGCGGCCGGGTCGGCGTCCACCGTCTCCATCAGCAGGCGCGCGCCGTTCTCGAACTGCACGAAGCCCACCACCAGCGGCGGGGCGGGGTGGTAGCTGAGCCAGTCCGCGGTATAGGTCAGCACCTTCGCGGGCGCGTCGGCGAGCGAGACCTGCGCGAACCGCTCGGCATGGGCGCCGCAGCCGGGCGTCACGCAGTAGGCGAGCTGGGGGAACTGGATCGTCCCGCAGTCGGGGCAGCGCCCGGCCTTGAAGGCCGACAGCTGGCCCGCCTCGCGCCATGCGGCGGTCAGGGCGGCCTTGTCCGCCGCCTCGGCCCGCATCCCCCACTCGAGCTCGATGCGCCCGTAGAAGGACAGCATCCGCAGGTAGTCCTCGGTCGGAACCCGGTCGGCGAGCGCGCCCGTCACGCCGCGGCCCGCCGGGCGTCTGCCCGTCGCCTCCAGCACGATGGCGTCCGCGCCCTGGCCGAAGCCGACCAGCAGGATCTTCTCGCCGGCCTCCGCCGTCTCCAGAACCTTGGCGAGCATCAGGAAGGGGTGCGCCGCGCCGGTCAGCCCGCAGCCGGCGACGAGATCGTCGGCCACCTCGCCCCGAAAGCCGACCGTCCGCGCGACCGAGGCCGCCGCGCCGCGGATCGGCGAGGGCATCACGAAATGCGCCAGCTCGCCCGCCGGGATCCCGGCTTCGACGAGCGCCGCGGAAATGGCGCGCGGGACGATCTTCGCGTAGCCCTCGTCGCGGATCCACCGCTCCTCCCAGGCGTAGTCGGCGCTCGCCCCGGCCGCGCGCACATGGTCGGCGAAGGCGGCGTTGACCGAGGCGGCGCCGAGCACCTTCGCGATCAGCTCGCCCGTGCCGAGCTGCAGGGCCGCGGCGCCCGCGCCCTGCTGCATCTCCTGGGCGCTGGCGGGCCGGGCGGTCGGCCGCTCGCTCGCCACCAGAAGCGCGCCCTCGGCGCGCGCCTCGATCGCCTGCGCCAGCGCCGAGGTCGCCGCCCGCTGGGACCCCGTCGCCTCGGCCGTGCGCGCGCCCTCGCGAAGGTCGAGCGCGCCGGCGACGACGGAGGCGTTCGACATGTCCGCATAGGGCAGCGTGGTCGACGCGAGGATCAGGGAGCTCACCGCCGCGCGCCCTTCGGGCGGCACGCAGTCGCGCGCGGCCTCGACCGCCATGGTTATCGCGTCTTCGTCCCAGCTGCAGAAGGCCCGCTCGCCCTTCGCGCCCGACGCCAGCGCCGGCGCCATCCAGCGATGCGCCGCGGCTATGGCGGCGCGCGACAGGCGTAGCCGCGGCGCGTAGGCGCCCACGGCCGTGATGCCGAAGTCCATGTCTCCTCCCGGGTCGTCGTTGTCTTCGGTCGCGGCCGGCGCCCGGCTGCGACTCCCTTTGTATGGCTCAAATTATATACGCGTGCGAAAAGTAATCTAGCGCATTTTATTTTGGTGCGAGCCTGGTGCGCCGACGGTGCGCGCGCGACAGGCTCGCGCCGCCCCTTCCCGCACGCCCCGCCGATGGCTCCAAAGCGCCTTTCGCGCCCGTCGCACGCGTGCGGAGCGCTTTACAGCCAGATCGCCGTGCGTTAATGGATAGACCAATAAATAAACTGACGAATGGACCGATGGGTCCCGCCACAGGGAGAGATGATGATGACCCTTGCGAAGATGCACAGGCGCGGCATGCCCGCGGCGCTGGCCGTCCTGCTCGCCGCCTCTGCCGGCGCGCACGGCGCCGCGCGGACGCTGACCG
>CAXGVP010000243.1:0-5880 GCA_964013055.1 uncultured Albimonas sp. | reverse complement strand
GGGCGCCAAGGGCGAAGTGGAGGTGGACGCGTATTCGCGCACCTCCGTGCCCTCGATCTGGGCGATCGGCGACGTCACCGACCGGGTGGCGCTGACGCCGGTCGCGATCCGCGAGGGCGCGGCGTTCGCGAGATCGGCCTTCGAAGGCGACCTGACGGCGGCGGATCACGAGCTGATCCCCACCGCCGTCTTCACCCAGCCCGAGATCGGGACCTGCGGGATGACCGAGGAAGCGGCGCGCGAGGCCCACGACATCGAGGTCTACTCGGCCGCGTTCCGTCCGATGATCCACACGCTTTCGGGCCGCGACGAGCGGATGCTGATGAAGCTGCTGGTGGACAAGGCCAGCCGGAAGGTGCTGGGGTGCCATGTGGTCGGTCATGCGGCGGGGGAGATGATCCAGCTCGCCGGCATCGCCATCAAGATGGGCGCCACCAAGGAAGACTTCGACCGCACCGTCGCCGTGCACCCCACGGCGGCCGAGGAACTGGTCACCATGAAGACTCCGACGCGCTGAGCGCGTCGTTCCACCGGAGCGCGAGGGTTTCCGCCCGCGTGCCCCGTCTGCTACATGACGATCCGACACTTCTGAAATTCTCTGGGAGGACATCAGGGACATGCCCTTCTCCAACAACTCCGGCGGCCCGTGGGGCGGCGGGGGTCGCGACAGGAACTCGGGCCAGGGCGGCGGCCGTGGCCCATGGGGCGGGGGCGGAGGCTCCGGCGGCGGCGGCGGGGGCGACCAGGGCCCCGACATGGATGAGCTGCTTCGACAGGGCCGCGACCGGCTGAAGGTGATCTTCGGCGGCCAGAACGGCGGCGGCGGCGGCAACCGCGGCGGCGGCTCCGGCCTGCCCGAGGGAATCGGGCGCGGCGGCTACGTGCTGGGCGCGATCGCGCTCGTGGGCGCGTGGCTGGCGGCCTCGCTCTACACGGTCGACAACTCCGAACAGTCGGTCGAGCTGCGCTTCGGCGAGCTGGCGGGCATCGGGCAGCCGGGCCTGAACATCGCGCCCTGGCCGATCTACACCTACGAGGTGATCCCGGTCACCCGGGAGAACGTGATCAACATCGGTCAGAACGTGCCCCGCACCAACGGCAGCCGCCAGACGGACGCGGGCCTGATCCTGACGGGCGACGAGAACATCGTCGACGTCGACTACCAGGTGGTGTGGAACATCGCGGATCCCGCGGCTTTCCTGTTCAACCTGGCCGAGCCCGAATCCACGATCCGCGCCGTGTCCGAAGCGGCGATGCGCGAGGTGATCGGCAAGTCGGAACTGTCGCCGATCCTCAACCGCGACCGCGCCATCGTCAGCCAGGACGTGCAGGCGCTGATCCAGTCCACGCTGGACGGCTACCAGTCGGGCGTGAACATCGTGCGGGTCAACTTCGACAAGGCCGACCCCCCGCGGGAGGTCATCGACGCGTTCCGCGACGTCCAGGCCGCCGGCCAGGACCGGGTGCGGTCCGAGAACCAGGCCGAGGCCTATGCGAACCGGGCGCTGGCCGAGGCGCGCGGCCAGTCCGCGCAGCTGGTGCAGGAGGCCGAGGCCTATGCCGCGCAGACCGTCAACGATGCGCGCGGCGACGCGGCGCGCTTCGAGTCGATCCTCGACGCCTATGCCGAGTCCAAGGACGTGACGCGCAAGCGCCTGTATCTCGAGACCATGGAGAAGGTTCTGGGCGACGTCGACAAGATCATCGTCAGCGACGGGATCGCGGGAGGCGGCGCGAACGGCGGGGGCGTGGTGCCCTATCTGCCGCTCGACCAGATGCGGCGCGACCGGGGGGCGAACTGATGAAGAAGCTTCCCATCCTGATCGGCGTCGTCGTGGTCGCCGTCTTCGTGCTGGTCAACTCGATCTTCATCGTGGACGAGCGCCAGCAGGCCCTGAAGCTGCAGTTCGGCCAGGTGGTCGGGCAGACCGAGGGCTACCGGGAGCCGGGCCTCTACTTCAAGATCCCGCTGATCCAGACGGTGGTCTTCTACGAGGACCGGATCCTGCCGCTGGAAGGCGGCGAGCTGGAGGTCACGCCCATCGACGACCGCCGGCTGGTGGTCGACGCCTTCGCCCGCTGGCGGATCACCGATCCGGTGCGCTTCCGCCAGGCGGTGAACAGCGAGCTGAACGCGCTGCCGCGGCTGGAGCGGATCCTGAACGCCTCTCTTCGCGAAGTGCTGGGCTCGGTCACCTCGGACACGATCCTGTCGGACGAGCGCTCGGAGCTGATGACCCGCATCCGCGACACCACGCGGGCGCAGTCGCAGAACCTGGGCGTGCAGATCGTCGACGTGCGTCTGCGCCGGGTGGACCTGCCGCAGCAGAACCTGCAGGCGACCTTCCAGCGCATGCAGGCCGAGCGTGAGCGCGAGGCCGCGGACGAGCGGGCCCGAGGCGAGGAGGCCGCGCAGCGGATCCGCGCCAACGCCGACCGCCAGGCGATCGAGCTGGTCTCGGAGGCGCGGCGCGAGTCGGAGGTGATCCGAGGCGAGGCCGACGGCGAGCGGAACCGCATCTTCGCCAGCGCCTATGGACGCGACGAGGAGTTCTTCGCCTTCTATCGCTCGCTGCGGGCCTACGAGTCGGCGCTGCAGGGCAGCAACTCGTCGATCGTGCTGACGCCGGACAGCGAGTTCTTCCAGTACTTCGGGAAGGGCCAGCTGGACGTGTCGGCGGCGCAGGCTTCGGCCGAGGAGGCCGAGGCCGCCGAAGCGCCGGCGACGGAGACGGCGCCCGCCGCTCCCGCAGTCGAGCCTGCGCCGACCCCCTCGGCGCCCGCCGCGGACTGAGCCGGCGGCCGATTCGAAACGACCGGCGGCGCGAGGAATCGCGCCGCCGGTTTTCGTTTGCGGGGGCGGGTCCGGTCCAGTCGAGACCCCCCCGGTCGCCCCCCCCCCGGTCGAAACCCTGTCGTGAGGTTCTGTGATGCGCGACCTGCTGTTCGCCCTCGGCGCGATCCTGGCGGTGGAGGGGCTGCTGCTGGCGACCTCTACCAACCGGCTGGAGCAGTTGCTGGAGCTGATGCGCGACTGGGGGCCCGAGCGGCTGCGCTATGCGGGCCTTGCCTGCGCGACGGCGGGCGTCGCGCTGCTGATGCTGGTGCACTGAGGGGCGGGACCCTCAGGCGGTCTCGGCCGTTGCGCGGGCGAGAGGGGCGACGAGCGCCTCGGTCCGCTGTTCGTCGGCGAACGGATGCGCGAGGCGCACGGCGTCGGGAGAGATCCGGGCGAGGATCCTGGCGACCGGATCGAGCGTGCGCGCGACCTCGCCGCCGCGACCCAGGGCTTCCAGCGCCGCGGCCTTGAGCAGGCGGGTCTGGGCCCAGTCCGGGCGCAGGGCGAGGGCGCGGTCGGTGCATTCCAGCGCGCCCTCCCAGTCGCCGATGGCGAAGCGGGCGAGCGCGGGGGCGCGGATCCAGGCGGCGGCCTCGGCGGCCCCGGGGGCGGCGGCGAGCGCGCGGGCGGCCCAGTCGCCGGCCTCGTCCGCGTCGCCGGCGAGCGCCAGCAGGCGGGCCATCTCGCCGATCGCGGGGGCGAAGCCCGGGGCCAGCGTCAGGGCGCGCAGCTGGTGGGCGCGGGCGCTGTCGGGGTCCATCATCAGCGAGGCGGCGAGGCCCAGCACATACTGCGGCCAGGGATCGCCCGGGGCGTGGCGCAGGGCGCGCAGGGCGATCTCACGGCCACGGAACTGCGCTTCGCGCGGGCCGTCGGACCAGCCGGACCAGCATTCTTCCAGGTGGCTCAGGGCCAGCACGCACAGCTCGGCTGCGTCGGCCTCGCCGGAGCGGGCGAGAGGCTCGAGCAGGGCGCGGGCCTCCTCGGCGGCGCGGGGGCCGCCGTGCATGACCAGGCCGCGGGCGCGCATCAGGCGGGGCCAGGCGCCTTTGGCGGTTGGCGAGGCGAGGGCGGCGCGGGTCTCGAGTTCGGTGAGATCGGCGCAGAGCGCGCCGGCGAGCGCCCGGCCGAGGCCGACGACGTTCGAGAGCTCGCCGCCCGGGGCCATCACCAGGCGGCGCGCGGCGACCGAGGCCGCATCGCCCATGCGCGAGGCGGCGACGACCTCGGCGGCGGTCTCCTCGCCGATCTCGACGCGCAGGGTGACGGCGTAGTCGGCGGCGGAGGCGAGGTCGGCGACGCAGATGCCCGACGCCTCCAGCGCCGCGGCGCCGCGCACGCGCATCCAGCAGATGCGGGCGAGCTGTTCGAGCGCCGCCTCGGCCACCGCGAGGGCGGAGGCGCTTTCGGGCGTCTGGCCGAGGCAGGGGGCGAGCGCGACCAGCGGGCGATCGTCGGCCATCGGCTTGCGGGCGGCGCGTTCCGGCGCGGCGCGGGCCGGCGCGGGGGCCGCGGCGCGGACGGGGCGGGCCTCGGGGATCAGGGCGTCCAGGTCGATTTCGGGCGGGCCGCCGAGCTCCTCCTCGAAGAGGGTCTTGCAGGCCTCGACGGCGCGTTTGGCCTGCGGGATGCGGCCGGCGGCGACGTGGATGCGCACGAGGGAAGCGTGGACGTCCTCCTGCAGGCTGTCGATGTCGAGCAGTTTTCGCGCGGCGGCGGCGGCCCGGTCGAGCCGGCCCGCGCTCTCGTCCAGCAGCATCAGGCGCAGGAGGCCGTCGCCGACCGCGGCCTCGATCTGGGAGTTGCGCGCGGCGACCCAGTCCTGGAACACCGCCTCGGGCACCGCCAGCGGGGCCAGCAGCGACCCTCCATAGGTGTCGATCAGGGCGGAGAGGCCGGAGGTCTCGCGCGAGGCGTAGGCGGCCTCGACGCGCTCGAGATCGGTGACGACCGAGCCGGGCAGGAGGGCGATCTGGCCGCCCGGTGTCTCGATCACCTGGTCGAAGAGCGGGCCCATGGCGCGTTTCATGCGCCGCAGCTCCTGACGGAGCGAGGCGCGGCCCTGGTCGGGAGAGCCCTGCGACCACAGCAGGTCCACCAGCACGTCGCGCGTCGCCGTGCGGCCGGGCTGCATCGAGAGATAGGCGAGCACGGCCAGCCCCTTGGCGCCCAGTCCTGTCAGCGCCGCGCCGTCGGGACGCCGCGCCAGCGCCGCGCCCAGCAGGCGCAGCTCCATCACGGGGCCGGATCGGGCCCCCCTGGACGGCTTCGTCTGCATGACGACGTTCGCGCCCTTTCCTTCGGCTGGCGTTCCGCCCGCGCCGCCACCCACCATGGCGCACCTTCCCCTCGGCGCGGCGGGCCCCTGCGCAGGCCGGCCGCAACTGGTCGTCTCCAGAGCCCCCTGGCCGCCGCGACCCCCCGGTCGGCGCACGGCCCCGCTCGTCGCGCGTCGCTGGCGGCTGAGCGTCGGCCCTGATAGACCTCGGACAGCCGCGCGTCCGCGCGTTCTCAAGACCTTCCGCGCGCCGCGGGTCCTTGGCAAGGGGCAAGCGGGCGCCTCGTCCCGCCCCGGCCGCGGAATGGACCGGGAGGCGGGCCTCCACCGGGAGCCATGATGAGCCACGACACCGTCTCCGCCCCCACGCCCGGCGCCGTCGCGCTGGATGCGCCGAGCGCCGATCCCCACGGCCTGCCGCCCTTCGCCGCGGCCACCCCCGATGCGATCCGCGAGGCCTTCGGCCGGGCGCTGGCCGACCACAAGGCCGAGATCGCCGCGATCCGCGATTCGGCCGAGGCGCCGACTTTCGCCAACACCATCGAGGCGCTGGAGGCCGCGGGCCGCGGCCTGGGCCGGGTGGCGACCGTCTTCTACACGCTGGCCTCGACCTGCTCGGACGACCCGATCCGGGAGCTGGAGCGCGAGATGGCGCCGGTGATGTCGCGCCACTGGTCCGCCGTCTCGATGGATCCGGCGCTGGCCGCGCGCGTCGACGCGGTGCCGGACGACGGGCTGAGCCCCGAGCAGGCCCGCGTCCTGT
>CAXGVP010000242.1:0-5894 GCA_964013055.1 uncultured Albimonas sp. | reverse complement strand
AGGTCAGGCAGTCGAGCGGGTGGTCGGAGATGTAGAGCTCCATCACCCCCTTGCGCAGTTTCTCCAGCCGCGCGGACTGGGTGGTGACCCGCATCCCCTCGCGCACCGGCGTGGTGCAGGAGGCGGGCGTGCCCTTCACCCCCTCGATCTCCACCAGGCACATGCGGCAGGAGCCCCAGGACTCCAGCATGTCGGTGGCGCAGAGTTTTGGAATGTCCCGCTCCACGTGGGAGGCGGCGGCCATGACCGAGGTGCCCTCGGGGACCGAGACCTGTTCGCCGTCGATCCACAGCGAGACCGTCGCGCCCTCGCGCGCCGGGGTGCCGCGGTCGATTTCCTTCATGAGGCCCATGACGGTCTCCCTTACTCGGCGGCCTGGGCGGGCGCCCGGTCGAAATCCTCGGGGAACAGGCGCAGGGCCGAGAGCACCGGCATCGGCGTCAGCCCCCCCATGGCGCAGAGCGAGCCGTCGCGCATCAGCTCGCACAGGTCCTCGACCAGCACCATGTTGGCGGCGACGTTCTCGCCGCGCAGAATCTTTTCGACGGTCTCGCGGCCGCGGGTGGCGCCGACCCGGCAGGGGGTGCACTTGCCGCAGCTCTCGATCTCGCAGAACTCGAAGGCGAAGCGGGCCATGGCGCCCATGTCGACGGTGTCGTCGAAGACGGTGAGGCCGCCGTGGCCGAGCATGGCGCCGGCCTCGGCCAGCGCCTCGTAGTCCATCGGCAGGTCCAGCTGCTCGTCGCAGACATAGGCGCCCAGCGGCCCGCCGAGCTGCGCGGTGCGGAACGGGCGGCCGGAGGCGGTGCCGCCGCCGAACCCTTCGATCAGCTCGCGCACCGTGACGCCGAAGGCTTTTTCGATCAGCCCCCCGCGGGCGACGTTGCCGCCCAGCGTGAAGGGCTGCGTGCCGGTGGAGCGGCCCATGCCGTAGTCGCGGTAGTGCGCGGCGCCCTTGGCGAGGATCAGGGGGACGGCGGCGAGCGTCAGGACGTTGTTCACGACCGTCGGCTCGCCGAACAGGCCCTGGATGGCGGGGATCGGGGGCTTGGCGCGGACCACGCCGCGGCGGCCCTCGAGCGAGTTCAGCATCGAGCTTTCCTCGCCGCAGATATAGGCCCCCGCGCCGCGGCGGACCCGCAGGCGGAAGGCGCGGCCGGAGCCGCCGAGGTCCTCGCCCAGCCAGCCGGCCCGCTCCATCGCCTCGATGGCCGCGGTCATGCGGGCGATGGCCTCGGGGTATTCGGAGCGGATGTAGATCCAGCCCTCGGAGGCGTCCGTCGCCAGCGCGGCGATGGCCATGCCCTCGATCAGGAGGAACGGGTCCCCCTCCATCAGCATCCGGTCGGCGTAGGCGCCGCTGTCGCCCTCGTCGGCGTTGCAGCAGACGTGCTTTCGCGGGCCGGGCTGGTCGTGGACGGTCTTCCACTTGATGCCCGCAGGGAAGCCCGCGCCGCCGCGCCCGCGCAGGCCGCTGTCGAGCACCTCGGCGCAGATCGCAGCCGGCCCCATGCCCAGCGCCGCGCGCAGGCCGGCGAGGCCGCCGTGGGCCTCGTAGGCCGCGAGATCCAGCGGCGCGATGATCCCGCAACGGGCGAAGGTCAGGCGCTCCTGTCCCGCGAACCAGGGCAGATCCTCGGGGCGGCCCAGCCGCAGGGGGTGGGCGCCGGCGGAGGGCAGCGCGTCCAGCAGGTCGGGGAGGTCGTCGGGGGTCACCGGGCCGTAGGCGATGCGGCCCTCGGGCGTCTCGACCTCGACCATCGGCTCCAGCCACAGCGCCCCGCGGGAGCCGGTGCGCACGATCTCGGCCGAGGGGATGCGGGCCGCGATCCCAGCGGCGACCTCGTCGGCGCCGACCGAGCAGGCGGCGCTGTCGTCGGGAACGTAGAGGCGGATCATCGGGCGGGCTCCGTCAGGGCGGCGTCGAGCGCTGCGTCGAGGCGGGCCGCAGAGGCGCGGCCGACCAGCCGCCCGTCCACCCGCGCCGCCGGCGCCAGTGCGCAGTTGCCCAGGCAATAGACCGGCTTGATCGTCACGCCCTGGGCGCTCGTCTCTCCCAGCGCCGCGCCGCGGCGGGCGCAGACGGTGGCGATCAGGGCCTCGGCCCCCATCGCCTGGCAGGATTCGCCTCGGCAGAGCTGGAGTTCGACCCGGCCCTCGGGGGCCTGGCGGAAATCGTGGTAGAAGGTCAGCACGCCGTGCACCTCGGCGCGGCCGAGGTTCAGGGCCAGCGCGATCTCGGGGACGGCTTCGGGGGGGATATGGCCCTCGGCCTGCTGGAGATCGTGCAGGATCTCGATCAGCGCGGCGGGGTCGTCGCCGTGGCGGGCGCAGATCTCGCGCGCCGCGGAGGCGCCCCCGAGGGGCGGCCTGGCTGGGTTCGGCATTCGGGCATCCTCCCGTCGCGCGCCGGCTGGGCTTGTCGCGGCGCATTGTGACGCCCTGCGCCCGGGACTTCAAATCGCCTGTCTCTATGGTTTGATCGGCCGCATCGATCAGGGGGCGATCAGGGGTCGATCGCCACCGTCCCGGCGGCCTGCATCAGCCCCTCGACCAGCAGCGGCGCCGGATCGCGGGCGAGCGCGGCCAGCCCCACGGGGCGCGAGACCTCCGGCGCCGTCAGCGGCACGGCCGCCAGCCCCGCGGCCCCGCCCGCAAGGTCCTGCAAGCGCTCCGGCAGCACCGCGCAGAAGGCCCCGCTGCGCACCAGCGCCAGCAGGGAGAGCATCGAGTTGCTCTCCACCTCCGGCTCGGGCGCGGCGCCGGCCTCGGCGAAAGCCGCGTCGACGATCCGGCGGTTGCGCATGTCCGGCGTCAGGGCGCAGAGCGGCAGGGCCGCCGCCTCGGCCCAGCCCAGCGAGGCGCGCCCGGCCAGCGGATGGCCCTGCGCGGCGAAGAGCCGGTAGCGCTCGGCATAGAGGGGGCGGGTCAGGAACGGCTCGGTCGCCTCGTCGAGGTAGGTCAGGCCCGCGTCGATCTCGAACGCCTCCAGCGCCTGGGCGATGCGGGCCGAGGATTGCGAGAACACCTGGAAGCGCACCTTCGGCCAGCGGGCGCGCAGCGCCGCGATCAGGGGCGCCACCGCCGGCAGGGCCGAGGGGATCACGCCCAGCGTCAGCCGCCCCTCGGGCCCGCCGTCGCCGACGCAGAGGTCGTCGCGCAGGCCGTCCCAGTCCTCGACGATGCGGCGCGCCCAGCGCAGCACCCGCTCCCCCTCCGGCGTCAGGCCGTGGAAGCGCTGGCCGCGGGCGACCAGCGGCACGCCGAGCTCGTCCTCCAGCTGGCGGATGCGGGCCGAGAGGGTGGGCTGCGTCACCGCGCAGGCCTCGGCGGCGCGGGAGAAGTGGCGCTCGCGGGCCAGCGCGATCAGGTAGCGCAACTGTCGGATGTCCATGGCGCCTCCGGCCCTCCCCGCGCCGCAGTCTAGGGGGCGCGCCGCCCCCGCGCCACGCTTGACCGCCCTGGCCCGCGCGCCGAGGCTGGGGCGCCGCAGCCGCGCGAGGTCGCCCCATGTATCGCCTCTACTCCGCCGCCCCCAGCCCCTTCGCCCGCAAGGTCCGCATCCAGCTGATCGAGAAGGCGATCCCCTTCGAGCTGATCACCGAGGTCCCCTGGAACGCCGACGCCGCCGTCCCTTCGGTGAACCCGCTGGGCAAGGTTCCCGCCCTCGTGCTGGAGAGCGGCGAGGCGATCTTCGACAGCCGCCTGATCAACGAATGGATCGAGGCGAAGCATCCCACCCCGCCGCTGGTCCCGCCGGCGCTGGACGACCGCCTGGCGGTGAAGCGCTACGAGGTGCTGGGCGACGGGATCTGCGACGCGCTGGTGCTGATGTTCTTCGAGAAATCCCGGGCGCCCGAGAAGTTCAGCCAGGAATGGTTCGACCGCCAGCTGCGCAAGGTGGACGCGGGGCTGGCCGAGTTCTCGCGCCTGGTGGGCGAGGGCGAATGGGCCTGGGGGGATCGCTTCACCCAGGCCGACGTCTCCACCGGCGCGGCGCTGAAATACCTCGAGGTGCGCTGGCCCGACTTCCCCTGGCGGGCGCGCCACCCCAACCTCGCGGCCCTGTCCGACCGGCTGGAGGCGCGCGCCTCCTTCGCCGCCACCGTCCCCACGCCCCAGGCGATCCGCGACCGCGTCGCCTGAGATCCGGAGCCGCCATGCCCTTCTCCCCGACCGAGCCCCGCCTGCTGCCCGCCTGGGAGGCGCATGTCGCGATCGCCCCCACGCAGGACCACGGCCCCGGCCCCGACGGCCATCGCCTCGTGGTCCCGATCCTGGGCGGGCGGTTCGCGGGGCGGCTCGCGCCCGAGACCGACGCCCCGATCCCCTTCGCCGGAGAGATCCTGCCCGGCGGCTTCGACCTCCAGCGCCTGCGCCCCGACGGGCGCAAGGAGCTGGAGGCGATCTACCACATGAAGACGACCGAGGGCGTCTGCATCGAGGTCCGCAACCTGGTGCTGATCGACTATGCGCCGGACGGCGGCCTCGGCTACGCCCGCTCCCGCATCTTCGTGTCGGCCCCGGCGGGGGCCTGCGACTGGCTCAACGCCCGGGTCTTCGTGGGCACGCTGGAGGTGGTGCGCCCGCAGGAGGAGGTGCTGATCCGCGCGTTCCTGCTCGCCTGAGCGCGACGGCCGCGCCGGGCGGGCGCCCCGGGCTCGACCCGGGGCCTCTCGCGGGGGGCAGGCGGCGCGAGGCCCCGGGTCAGGCCCGGGGCGCGCCAAGGGCGCGGCGCAGCGCGGACCCCGGAAGGCCGGGCCAGGCGGAGGGCGGGTCAGGCCCGCGCGCGCAGCTCGGTCTTGAGCACCTTGCCGTAGGCGTTCTTGGGCAGGTCGTCGAGGAACCGCCAGCGCTTGGGCCGCTTGAACCCGGCCATCCGGGCGCGGCACCAGGCGTCGAGCGCCTCCGGCCCGCAGTCGCGCCCGGGGTGCAGGACCACGAAGGCCAGCACGTCCTCGCCCCACTCGGGGTTGGCGACGCCGATCACCGAGACCTCGGCGACGTCCGGATGGGCGAGCAGGACCTCCTCGACCTCGCGGGGATAGATGTTGGTCCCGCCCGAGATGATCACGTCCTTCGAGCGGTCGGTCAGGGTCAGGAACCCCTCGGCGTCCAGCCGGCCGATGTCGCCGGTGTGCAGCCAGCCGCCGGCCAGCGTCTCGGCGCTGGCCTCGGGGCGGTTCCAGTAGCCCTTCATCACCGTGTCGCCGCGCACCAGGATCTCTCCGGGGACGTCGACGGGGGCGTCGCGGCCGGCCTCGTCCACCACCCGCACCTCGACGCAGGCATGGGCGTAGCCGACCGAGCCGCGGCGGGCCTCGGCGCGGGGATGGGCGCGGTCGGCGACGATCCCGCGCGGGAGCACGGTGATGGTCATCGGGCTCTCGCCCTGGCCGTAGATCTGCACGAAGCGGGGGCCCAGCACCTCCACCGCCTCGTCGAGGTCGGCCAGATACATCGGCCCGCCCCCGTAGATCACCGTGCGCACCCCCTCGCCCCGCCAGCCGGAGGCGCGGGCATGGGCGACGAGCCGGCGGATCATCGTGGGGGCCGCGAAGAACGCCAGGTCGCCGAGCGCGCCCGCCAGCCCCTCGATCTCGGCGGGATCGAAGCCCTGGCCGGGCGGGATCACATGGCAGGCGCCGACCCGCATGAACTGGAAGTTGTAGAGCCCCGCTCCGTGGGACATCGGCGCGGCATAGAGCGGGTGGTCGGTGGCCAGCGCCGGGTCCACGTCCAGCGTGCAGGTCGCCGCCATCGCCCGCAGGTTGGCATGCGTCAGCATCACCCCCTTCGGCCGCCCGGTGGTGCCGGAGGTGTAGAACAGCCACGCGAGATCGTCGCCCGACACCTCCCGCGGGGGGGTCGGCGCGTCCCCCGGCGCCGGCGCG
>CAXGVP010000241.1:0-5894 GCA_964013055.1 uncultured Albimonas sp. | reverse complement strand
AAGACCTGGGGTCCCCCCTCGCAGGCCGAGGCGGCGGCGCGGGCGAGCGTGGCGTCCTCCGCCGCGCCCAGCAGCAGCGCCCGGCCCAGCGCCGGGGCGACCCGCGGATCTGCCATCGCCTGCAGCGCCACCCGGGCGCCGAGGGAATGGGCGAAGAGATCCACCTCCAGGTCCGGGCGCAGGGCGTGGAGATGCACGACCAGCGCCGCCAGGCTCTCGCCCGCTCCCGCCGCACGGTCGTAGACCTCGGCGAAACCGTTGCGTCCGCGCCGCGCGAAGCTGGCCCCGTGCGAGGTCCAGGCGTCCCAGCCGAAGCCGATGCACAGCCCGTCCGCGGGATCGAGCCGCGAGAACCCCAGCTCCGCCGGCCAGTCCGCCGCGCTGGGCCCCTCGCCCGGCAGGCCGTAGAGCCAGGCGTGCGGGTCCCGCGCGCCATCGAAGGGGCGATACTTGTAGCCATGCACCAGGATCGCCAGCGGCGCGCCGCGCGGGATCGCCTCGACCGCGGGGCCGAGCGGGGCCGGTCGACCGCGCGCATCACGAACCAGAAGCTCCTGGGCCCTCGTCGTGACGTGCATCAGCGTCATGTCGGGTTCCTGCGCGACCGGGGTGCGGACTGCCGCCGCCTCGCCGGCCGGATAGCGCCAGTCTGCAACACCCCGGTTTCCGTTTCGTGACCGAAGTGCTACGCAGCGCGCGCTGGTCGTTTCACAGTGGAATAATGGGGTTCCCATCGTCTCCCTTGACGCCTTGGCGGAGAGCGCCTAGGGCTCGGGTCGTGGCGATTTGGCAGACCGGATTGCGGGCCACGTTAAACAAGCCGCTAAAGAGGTCGGGCGACGCCGCACGGACCGCGTCCCGATTTCCGAACCCCGGGGACAGTCGGCAAGGGACCGGGCGCGCGCCCGGAATACGCATGACGGATACCGACAAGACCAGGCGGGCGCTTTCGCCCCGCACCAACCTCGTTCACGCCGGAACCTGGCGCAGCGAGCACGGCGAGATGTCCGAGGCGCTGTTCCTCACCCAGGGCTTCGTCTACGACACCGCCGCCGCCGCCGAGGCGCGCTTCCTGGGCGAGGACGAGGGCTTCATCTACGCCCGCTACGGCAACCCCACCGTGCGCATGTTCGAAGAGCGGATGATGGCCCTGGAGGGGGCCGAGGACGCCTTCGCCACCGCCTCGGGCATGGCCGCGGTCAACGCCGCCCTGTTCTGCCAGTTGAAGGCCGGCGACCACGTTCTGGCGGCCAAGGCGCTGTTCGGCTCCTGCCTCTACATCCTCGAGACCCTGCTGCCGCGCTTCGGCGTCGAGGTGACGCTGGTCGAGGGCACGGACGCGGACGCCTGGCGCGCCGCCCTGCGCCCGGAGACGAAGGTGGCCTTCCTCGAAAGCCCCTCGAACCCGACGCTGGAGCTGATCGACATCGCGCAGGTGGCCGAGATCGTGCACTCGGTCGGCGCCAGGCTGGTGATCGACAACGTCTTCGCGACCCCGATGTTCCAGCGCCCGCTGGAGCTCGGCGCCGACGTGGTCCTGTATTCCGCCACCAAGCACATCGACGGCCAGGGCCGCTGCCTGGGCGGCATCGTGCTGGGCACGCAGGAGTTCATCCGCGGCCCGTTCGAGAGCTACATGCGCCACACCGGCGGCGCGATGAGCCCGTTCAACGCCTGGGTGATGCTCAAGGGCCTCGAGACGCTGGACCTGCGCTGCCGCGCCCAGGCCGAGACGGCGGCCCACCTCGCCGAGATCCTGGCCGCGCACCCGCGGGTGACGAAGGTCCTCTACCCCGGCCGCACGGACCATCCGCAGCATGAGCTGGCGAAGCGCCAGATGAGCTCGGGCGGCACCATGGTCGCCTTCGAGATCGAGGGCGGGCAGGAGGCGGCCTACCGGGTTCAGGACGCGCTGGAGATCATCAAGATCTCCAACAACCTGGGCGACGCCAAGAGCATCATCACCCACCCCTCGACCACGACGCACCAGCGCCTGAGCGAGGAGCAGCGCCAGGAGCTGGGCATCTCCCGCGGCCTGATCCGCCTCTCCTGCGGCCTCGAGGACCCTGCCGACCTCGCCGCCGACCTCGACCAGGCCCTGCGCCGGAACTGACGGCCCCGCCGACGACCGCCGACGCCCCGGGCCCCGCCCGGGGCGTTTCGCGTTTCAGGACCCTGTTTCGGGGGCCCGCATCCGGGCGCGCCTCCCGCCCCCGCGGGACCGGCGGCCGGCGGCGGTCCGGCCCTGGCGCGGCCACGCGCGGCGGGGTTTCGGGGGGCGGGCGATGCTGCGCGTTGACAGGCGGGGGGGGCCGGGCGATGCAGGCTCGATGCCGGATCTGCGCGCCGCCCTCCACCTGATCGGTCTGCTGGTCGCCGCCCTGGGCGCGACCATGGCGGCGCCGATGCTGGCCGACCTGATCGAGGGCGATCCCAACTGGCGCGCCTTCGGACTGGCCGGCTTCTTCACCGCGCTGGCCGGCGCCTTGCTGGCCGCCGCCGGCGGGGCCGACCGGACCTCGCTCTCGGTGCAGGAGACCTTCCTGCTCACCACCCTGTGCTGGCTGCTGCTGCCGGTTTTCGGCGCCCTGCCCTTCGTGCTCGGCGCCCCCGGCGCCACCCCCACCGACGCCTTCTTCGAGGCGATGTCGGGCTTCACCACCACCGGATCGACCGTGTTCATCGGGCTCGACGACATGCCCCGCGGGGTGCTGCTGTGGCGAGGGATGCTGCAGTGGTTCGGGGGCGTGGGCATCGTGGTGATGGCCATGGCCTTCCTGCCGGCGCTCCGCGTCGGCGGCATGCAGATCTTCCGCTCCGAGGCCTTCGACACCTTCGGCAAGATCCTGCCGCGGGCGGGCGAGATCGCCATGTCGATCTCCTGGGTCTACGCCGGGCTGACGCTGCTGTGCATCCTCGCCTACGCCGCCTGCGGGATGAGCGTCTTCGACGCGGTGGTGCATTCGATGACCACGATCTCGACAGGCGGCTTCGCCAATTACGACGCCTCGCTGGGGCATTTCTCGGGCGTGGTGGAGTATGTGTCGGCCTTCTTCATGATGCTCGCCTCCCTGCCCTTCGTGCGGCTGGTGCAGCTCGCCTCGGGCGAGGCGCGCCCGATCTGGCGCGACCCCCAGGTGCGCGGCTTCATGGCGGTGATCTTCGGCTTCGCCGGCGCCGTCCTGCTCTACCGCATGGCGACCGACCCGGTCCCCCACGCCTGGGGGTTCGAGCAGCACCTGCGCGAGACGCTGTTCAATACCGTCTCGATCCTCACCGGCACCGGCTACGCGTCGGAGAACTACAACGAATGGGGCCCCTTCGCCGCAGCCGCCTTCTTCCTGATGGGGCTGGTGGGGGGCTGCGCCGGCTCCACCTGCTGTTCCGTGAAGATCTTCCGCTACCAGATCCTGCTGGCCGCCGTCGCCAGCCAGGTCCGCCGCATCCACTCCCCCCACGGGGTGTTCCAGACCCGCTGGGCGGGGCGGCCGGTGGACGAGGAGGTGATCTCCTCGGTGATGGGCTTCCTGTTCCTGTTCTTCATGACGCTGGCGGTGCTGGCGGTGGCGATGGGGATGCTGGGGCACGACATCGTCACCTCCGTCTCCGGGGCGGCGACGGCGCTGGCCAACGTCGGCCCCGGGCTGGGGCCGATCATCGGGCCGGCGGGCAACTTCGCGCCGCTGTCCGACGCCGCCAAGTGGGTGCTGGCGCTGGGAATGCTGCTGGGCCGGCTGGAGCTGATGGCCGTCTACGTGATGTTCATCTCGGCCTTCTGGCGCAACTGAGCCTCAGCGGATCGGCCCGCGCTCCGGGGCGGGGATGAACTCGGTCTCGTCGGGCGGAAGCTGGAAGCGCCCGTGTTCCCAGTCGCCGGCGCGCCAGGCCTCCTTCGCCTCCTCGATCCGCTCCTTCGAGCTCGCCACGAAGTTCCACCAGATGTAGCGCGGCCCGCCCAGCGTGGCCCCGCCCAGCAGGATCAGGCGCGAGGGGGAAACGGCCCGGATGCTGATCGCATCGCCGGGGCGGAAGATCATCATCCGCCCGGCCTCGAAGCGCTGGCCCGCGATCTCGACCTCGCCCGAGACCACGTAGATCCCGCGGTCCTCGTGCTCGGGGTCGAAGGGCAGCGCCGCGCCGGCGTCGAGCTGCGCATCCGCGTAGACGGTTTCGGAGAAGGTCGAGACCGGCGCCCGCTCTCCCCAGCCCGAGCCCAGGATCAGGCGCAGGCGCTTGCCCTCCGCCGCCAGCTCCGGCAGGTCGGCCCTGGCGGCGTGCTCGAAGCCGGGGTCGATGTCCTCCTTCCCATCGGGGAGCGCGACCCAGGTCTGGATGCCGAAGAGGTCGGAGGGGCCCTTGCGGGCCTGCGTCCCGGTGCGCTCGGAGTGGGTGACGCCGCGGCCGGCGATCATCCAGTTGACCGCGCCCTCGGTGATCTCGGCCGAGGTGCCGAGACTGTCGCGATGGTGCATCGAGCCGGAGAACAGGTAGGTCACCGTCGCCAGCCCGATATGGGGGTGCGGGCGCACGTCGATGCCCTGGCCGGTGAGGAACTCGGCCGGGCCGACCTGGTCGAAGAAGATGAACGGCCCGACCATCTGGCGCTTCGGCGCGGGCAGCGCCCGGCGCACCTCGAAGCCGCCGAGGTCGCGCGAGCGGGGGACGATGACGGTCTCGATCCGGTCGACGGCGTCGCCGGTGGGGCAATCGGGGTCGAGGGCGGGGTTCCAGGACATCGGCGAGCCTCCCTTGCTGGCGCCCCTGCAGCGTAGCGCACCCCGGCCCGAACGTCGCCCCCGCCGTCCCCGGCGCCCCCGCCGCCTCAGGCGCCCCGCGACGCCCCCGTCGCCTCAGGCGCCCCGCGGCGCCCGCCCGAAGCCCTGGGCGAGAGATCGGCGCGCCCCGAGGCGCGACGGCGGGCGGGGGCGATCCGCCGGCCGGTCCCGGGCGCCGTCCACCCCGTCCAGCGCCTGCGGGGTCGCCGCCGGGTCCCGGGGGATGCCCCGCGGAAAGCCCCCCGCCGCGGGACGCGCAGGCGGCGGGCGCAGATGCCGCCCGGTGCGAAAGGCCGATCGGCCGGGGTCATCCCGCCCGGGCGGGACGGCGGGCGGCGCCGGCCAGGATCGCCGCCCGCTCGGCCTCGACCCTGCGCAGGCTGGCCTCGCGCACCGGGCCGTAGCCGCGGATGCGATCGGGCAGGCTCAGCAGCTCCGCCCAGCCGCCGGGGGCGTCGGCCGCCCGGGACAGGGCGAGGTCCAGGTCCTGCTCGTACTGCGCAAGGATCCGCCGCGCGAGCCGCGCCTCGGCGGTGGCGCGGAACGGATCGAGCGCAGAGCCGCGGAGCCGGCGCAGGCGGCTCATGAGCCGCAGGACCGGCAGCAGCCAGGGGCCGACCTCGGTCTTGCTCCGCCGCCCGGTCGCGGGGTCGAGGCGCCCGAACGGCCAGGCGCCCAGGTGGAAGCGCAGCTTCAGGTCGCCTTCGAAGGCGCGCTCCAGCTCCTGGCGGAACCCGGGGCGGGCGTAGAGGCGCGCGACCTCCCATTCGTCCTTCGCCGCCAGGAGCTTGTAGTGGCCGCGGGCGGCCGCGCGCTTCGCCGCCGCGTCGAGGGCCGAGGCGCCCACCCGCTCCATCATCCGCGCATAGCGCCCGGCGAAGCGGGCGCCGCCGTAGTCGACCAGCTCGGCATGGCGATGCGCCACGATCCGCTCGAAGCTCTCCTCCCGGCGGGAGGCGAGGTCGACGGGCGCGTCGAGCCCCGCCAGCCGCCGCGCGCGGCCCGGGTCCACGGCGCAGAGACGGCCGAATTCGAACGCCTCGCGGTTCTTCTCGACCTGCGCGCCGTTCAGCTCGATCGCCCGCGCGATCGCCTCGGCCGACAGCGGCAGGCCGCCCC
>CAXGVP010000240.1:0-5900 GCA_964013055.1 uncultured Albimonas sp. | reverse complement strand
GGCTTGCGGATCGCGCCCTCCTGCCGGCGGTGGGTGTCCCAGCCGCCCAGCGAGAAGGCGGCGATGCGGCTGTCGCCGCGCAGCATCTCGGCCGAGAGGGCCGCCAGGCTCTTCGCGTCCACCGTCTTCGCCGCGGTCCCGTCCATGCCCAGGGCGGCGTCGATCTGCGTCGCCTCCTTCGCGGCGGCCGCGAACAGGGGATCGCGGGCCGAGATCATCTCGAACAGCTGCAGCGCCTGGGGGCTGAGCTGGATGTCCGAATCCGGCGACCAGTTCAGCGCCGGGTTCTTGCCGTCGAGCAGCAGCATGTTGTCCCGCCCGACCGCCACCGCCGTCGTCGCCTGCGCGCCCGGCAGCAGCGACAGCGCCCGGTTCAGCCAGCCGTCCTTCGAGGGGGTCATGCCCCCGCTCTCGGCCTCGGTCCCGCTCTCCAGCGCGTCCTGGCCGTCGAAATGCGAGCGCTTGTCGCGATAGGGGGTCGAGACGGCGTGCACGAAGCTCAGCTCGCCCGACCGCCACAACGGCATCAGCGCGCCCAGCTCCTCGTGCAGGGCGAAGCGGCCGTCGAGGTCGAAGCCCTTGCGGTCGGGGGTCGTCGCCAGGTTCGGCCGCATCGAGAGGTAGTCGCGGTCGGTGTAGGGGCCGACGGCCGCCAGCCCGTCCAGCGCGCCGCGCAGGACGATCACCACCAGCCGGTTGTCGCCGGGGGCCGAGGCGAAGGTCACCTTCGACATCAACGGGAAGGCCGCCGCCGAGCAGCCCAGCGTCAGGCCGCCCTTGAGCAGGCCGCGGCGCGAAAGATCCATGGACATCGTCGCCTCCTCAGCGGCGGTTGAAGTCGGGGGACGCGAGCAGAAGCGCGAAGCCTTCGCGCTTCTCGGCGGCGGCGGCGATCGCCCAGGCCGTCTTGGGGTCGAGCGCGTCGCGCAGCGCCACCTCGGCGTAGTCGCGCGGGTCGACCTTGCGGGCGGCCAGCACCTCGCCCATGCGCGCCGCCCATTCCAGCCGGATGGCGAGCGCGCCGGGGTTGATCCACTCGGCCGCCGCCTCCGGCCAGCCGTCGGGGCCGGGGGCGCGGTTCACCTGCTGGCCGAGGTCCTTGAGCGCCCGCACCGTCAGGCCCTGGAAGGGATCGTTCTTCTTCTCCAGCGTCTTGCCGTCCACGCCCGCGGCGCGCAGGGCCGCCACCACGATCTCCTGCGGCTGGCGGACCTTGCCGCCCAGCGGGCCCCAGGCCGCCGGATGCGCCAGCAGCGTGCGCGACAGCGACGCGAGGTCCCCGCCGGTGCGCCGGAAGTCGGCCTCCAGCGCCGAGACCAGCTCCGCCGGCGGCGTGTCGGAGACGAAATGCACCGCCAGCTTGGTCGCGACGTGGCGCGCCGTGGCGGGGTGGGTCGCCAGCATGTCGAGCGCGCGCAGCGTCTCCGCCTGCGAGCCGCCGCGGTAGCTCTCGCCCAGCAGGGTGAAGCGGCCCGGCTCGGCCCATTCCTCGCGATAGACGAAGGTCCCGCGCCGCCCGCGCATGGTGAAGCCGGTCAGCAGCATCGCCAGCGCGATCACGTCCTGCTGGCTGTAGGGGGCCGAGACGCCCAGCGTGTGCAGCTCCAGGATCTCGCGGCCCAGGTTCTCGTTCAGGCCCAGGCCCTCGCGCTTCGCCGCGGGGCTGGAGGGGCCGGCCGAGCGGTGCTGGTCAAGAAACACCAGCATCGCGGGATGCATGGCCACCGCCTGCAGCATCTCCGAGAAGCGCCCCGCCAGATGCGGCCGGATCGCCTGGTCCTCGAACCCCGCCACGCGCGAGGCGTGGGCGGGGAACTTGATCGAGACCGAGAAATGGTTTGCCCAGAACCGCGCCATGCGCTCGGCGAAGGCGTGCTCGGCCTCGATCTGGCGGGCCAGCGAGGCGTTCCAGACGTGGTTGAGCCGCTGGCGGAAGTCGCGACGCTCGTCCTTGACCTCTTCGGCCATGTCCTGGGACTTGGCCTTGCGGTCGGCCTTCTTGGCGTCGCGGAACTCCTTGAGCTCGGTCCACAGGCGGGCGTCCTCCTGCTCGTCCACGATGGGGCGGGCGGAGGCGACCGCGGTCAGGCCGGCGACCATGGCCTCGGGATCGCGCTCGCCCGTCTGGTCGGGGCGAAAGCCGAGGCCGAAGCGCAGGGCCGCGAGGGTGTCTCTGTTCTGCGTCATCTCTCTGTCCATCTCCGCAGCGGCGGCTCGCGGGGGCTGTTCGAGGGGTTCCACGCGCGCGGCGTCGGTTTCCGTCGGCGCCTTTTTCGCCGGCGGGCGCGGCGGGGGCCTGTTTCCGCACGGCGGGCCGGCGCTCCATGACGTTGTGATGACGCCGGGCCGGGCGCTCTTGCGCAGGGGGCTCTATGCTGAAAGCCTGCGGCGCGAATTTGACGAGGCGCGGGCGGGCCGGCGCCATCGGCGCGGCCCGCGGCCGCGGGCACGGGTGGGAGGACGACGGATGGCCGACGTGGCCGGGGGCACGATCCTGGTGGCGAACCTCAAGGGCGGCTGCGGCAAGACCGTGATCGCCACGACGCTGGCCGCCGCGCTGGCGCGGACGGGGGCGAAGGTGGCGCTGGCGGATGCGGACCGGCAGAAGTCGGCGCTGCGCTGGACCCGGCGCCGCCCGGTCGACGCCCCGCCCATCGAGGCGCTGGACTGGTCGAAATCGAAGGACGTGGGCGAGCGGCCGAAGAAGCTCGACTGGCTGGTGATCGACGCGCCGGGCGCGCTGCGCGGCGCCAAGGCCGAGGAGCTGATCGCCCAGGCCCGCCTGCTGATCGCGCCGCTGTCGCCGTCCTTCTACGACCTCGACGCCACCAAGCGCTTCCTCAAGGAGATCGAGGACCTCAAGCGCGTGCGCAAGGGCCGGGTGGAGCTGCGCCTGGTCGGCAACCGCATCCGCCCGCGCACGAAGGCCGCCGCGGGGCTGGACGCGGAGTTCGAGAAGCTGGGCCACGCCCCCCTCGCCCGCCTGTCGGAGCGCGCGATCTACGCCGAGCTCGCCGAGCAGGGGCTGTCGATCTTCGACCGTCCCGCGAAGTCGCTCGACCCGGTGCGCGCCCAGTGGGCGCCGATCCTCGAGACCCTGAAGGACTGACGGTCCCCGCAGGCGCGCCCCGGACCTGACCCGGGGCCTCTCCCCCGCGCAGGCGCGCCGTGGCTCAACCGCCCAGCAGATCCCCCGAGAGATGCGCGATCCGCCCCGCCGACAGCGTCAGGCGGGCCGACGGCGTGCCGCCCTCGGGCCACTCCAGCAGCGCGAGGTCCGCGCGCAGGCCGGGCGCGATCCGGCCGCGGTCGTCCAGCCCCAGCGCACGGGCGGGGTTGGTCGAGACGCAGGCCCACAGGCTCGCCCGGTCCGCGCGCCGCTCGGCCGCGAGCCGGCCGACGGCGGCGGGCAGGGCGGGATGGTGGTAGTCGGAGGCGAGGATGTCGCAGACCCCCGCCTCGACCATGTCCGCGGCGCAGAGCGAGCCGATGTGGCTGCCCCCGCGCAGCGCGTTCGGCGCGCCCAGCACCACGGATTCGCCCGCCGCGCGGGCGTCGCGGGCGACCGCCTCGGACATCGGGAACTCGGCGATGGCGACGCCGTGGGCGCGGTGGAAGGCGCGGGTCTCCAGCTGGCTGTCGTCGTGGCTCAGCATCGGCGCCCCGGCGGCGCGGCCGAGCGCGGCCACCTGCGCGATGGCCGCGGGGACCTCGGCGCGGCGCGCCCAGACCCGGGCGAGGAGGTCGACATAGGCCTCCTCCGTGAGATCGGTGCGCGCGGCGACGGACCTCACTGACCTGCGCACGCCGGGGTCGTCGAGGGGGGCTGCGCGGTAGTGGGGCCCATGTTCGAAGGCGCGCTCGGTCACCGGGGTCGAGCGTTCGCGCAGCATCATCGAGGTGTGGTCGTTGAAGGCGATCGAGGGCGTGGGGCCCTGCGCCAGCACGCGCCCGATCAGGGGGATCGCCTCCAGCGCGAAGGTCTCCCAGCGCAGCTGGATGCGGTGGTCGACGCCCAGGCGCGGGGCGGCGGCGGCGAGCGCGGAGAGGAACGCCTCGCCCCGCGCGACCGAGCGCAGGCCCGGCTCCCAGCTCAGGGTCAGGGCGTGGTAGGCGGTGGCGATGCCGAGGGCCGCGAGCTGGCGGTCGGCGTCCATCGCGGCGACCTCGCCGGGCATGAACACGCCCGGGCGCGGCATCACCGCCCGCTCGAACGCATCGCCGTGGATGTCGACGATGGCCGGCGCCAGCGTCAGGCCGCGGCCGTCGACGCGCAGGGCGCCGGCGGCGGGGGGCGAGCCGATCTCGGCGATGCGCCCGTCCTCGACCCGCACGCAGGTCTCGACCGGGCCCTCGGGCAGCAGGACGGCGGCGCCGGAGATCAGGATCGGGGTCATGGGCGGCTCCGGCGGCCGGGGCGGGGCCGCGCTCAGGTGAGGATCTGGAACAGGACGGCGCCCCAGAGGACCAGGAAGAAATGGGTGAACTGGCTGTCCTTCCAGCCGGCCCAGTAGTGGAACCACTGGCCGCCGACGAGGAAGCCGCCCCAGACCAGGCTGAAGGCCAGCGCGCCGGCCGCCGCCACGCCCCGGGCGAAGACCGGGCCGGCGGCGCCCAGCGCGGCCAGGACCAGCAGAACCGCGCCCAGGCCCAGCAGCGCGGTCGCCAGCAGCTCGAACCCCACGATGGCGGCGTAGGCCAGCGAGTGCACCCGCGCATCGTCGATGCGGTTGCCCTTCACCTTCTCGTAGATCTCGGGGCGTTCCTCGCGCACGCGGTCCATGCGCATGACCATGCTCACCAGGTCGCCGTTCACCGGCGGGAAGCGGATGTTCTCGATCACCCCGATGCCGATCCACGCCGCCGGGATGGCGGTCAGCAGGGCCTGGCCCAGCAAGGTCAACGTCTCCACCCGGAAATCCCCCTCTTCGCGTCTCGCCGGCCGCTGTCGCCGGGCGGCGGAGGTATCCGCCGGCCCGGCCGCCCGGGTCAAGCGTCGGGGCGCGCGCGCCGGGGCGGACGCCGCGTCGGGCGCGTGCGGCGCCTGCGCGCCGGGCAGGGCGCCCAAGGAAGGGGCAGGGCGGTCATCTCCGCTTCAGCATGATCGCCGCTGCAGGCCCCGGCGCGGGGGTTGCGCGGCGTTTCTGAACGGGTCATCGTCCGGGGGAACCAACCCTTTCCGCCCTGCCGGCGGAGCCAGCCCCGGATCCCTGGATGCTCGACGCCGCCCGCCCCGCGACCGTGACCGACGCCCCCGCGGGCGGCCTCGCGCGGCAGCCGCGGGCGGAGGGCGAGGGGCGGGTCTCCTCCAAGCTGCGGGCGGGACGTTCGCGTCTCGACGGGCTCTACCAGCGCGGCTCGGCCAAGTGCCTGCTGCCCACGGTCTACGAGGGGACGGCGCTGGATGCGGTGCTGCTCAACACCGCCGGCGGGCTGACCGGGGGCGACCGCTTCGACTGGGCGGCGGAGGCGGGCGAGGGCTCGCATCTCGCCGTGACCACCCAGACGGCGGAGCGGGTCTATCGCGCCCAGCCCCACGAGGCCCCGGCGCAGGTCCGCGCCCGCCTGCGCGCCGGCCCCGGCGCGACGCTGGAGTGGCTGCCCCAGGAGACGATCCTCTTCGACGGCGGCGCGCTGGACCGGCGGCTGGAGATCGACCTCGCCGCGGACGCCCGCTTCATCGGGGTCGAGCCGCTGATCCTGGGCCGCGCCGCGATGGGCGAGACGGTGCGCGAGGCCCGCTTCCGCGACGCCTGGCGCCTGCGCATCGACGGCCGGCTGGTCTGGGCCGACGGGCTGCGGCTGGAAGGGCGGGTCGACGAGATCGCCGCGCTCCCCGCCAGCTTCGGCGGCCGGCTCTGCGCCGCGACGGCGATCGTCGCGGGGCCGGGGGCGGAGGC
>CAXGVP010000239.1:0-5924 GCA_964013055.1 uncultured Albimonas sp. | reverse complement strand
CTGGGCCTCGACGGCGACCTGATGGAGGCGCAGTGCTTCGCCTATCTCGCCGTGCGGGCCCTGCGCGGCCTGCCGCTGTCCTCGCCCGAGACCACCGGCGTTTCGGCGCCGATTTCCGGCGGGCGGATTTCCCGGCCCTGACGGCGACTTGACGCGGACGTGAGCGGCGCCCGGCCTGTCTCGGCGGGCGCCGGAGCGTTAACACTTCGCGAGGTCCCCCGCGACGGAGCGATTCGACTCCAGCCGGCGCCCGAACCCGAGCCCGGCCAGGGGCGGACCCGATTTGCACAGCTTCGCGCCCCGTTTCCGGGCGCGCCGAGCCGCGGAGCCGCCGCCATGGGGCAGACCACCGAGATCGTTTCGCTCACCGACGCGGGCGAACAGATCGTCTCCAACACCTTCTACCTCGACCTCGCCATCTCTCCCGACGGCTCGAAGGCGGGGTTCGTGGCCGACAGCCGCTCGGCCGAGGCGGGCACGCCTGCGGCGCCCTTCGGCGCGCTGACCGGCTTCAACTACTACCGGGACCGCGAGACCGAGCAGCTGACCCGCATCGCGCTCGAAGGGCCGCTGGGCACCGACCGGCTGACCACCGCCAACGCCGGCGACAGCTGGCGGCAGATCTACGGGACCGACAAGGCGCTGGTGGTCGGCGGCGACTGGGTGGTGGTCCATGACTACGCGACCGGGGCCAACACCAGGGTGCTGCACGGCGACGAGGGCGAGTTCGGGACCCGAACCCAGGCCGACGGCTCGGTCGAGGTGGTCTACATCATCAACCACGCGGTCGAGATCACCGCGGGCGGCGCCGCGCTGATCGCCGACGCTGTGAAGGTGCTGGACGTCTCGACCGGGATCGTCACCGCCACCGACGTCGCCACCCGCCAGATCGAGGCGGTCGCCGCGGGTTCCTGGAGCTACCAGTTCACCGAGGCGCACGAGTTCGTCTCGGCCTCGTCGGAGGGGGACTGGGCGCTGATGACCATCGCGCTGCGGGGGTCGCAGACCGGGGCGGGGGGCTCGGGCTTCCGCTCGGGCACGATGGAGATGGACTACGCCGTCTTCGACCGGGCGACGGGGACGGTGACCCGGCTGACGGCGTTCAACGACGCGGTGATGGCCTCGGTCCCCGCCACGGGGGGCGAGCTGGACTTCGTCGACGACCGCTACGGCTCCTGGGCGGCGGACCGGATGGACGACGGCGCGATGTCGGCGGACGGGGCGCATGCGGTGTTCACCGCGGCAGGCGACCTGGCCGAGGCGGGGGATTCCAACGGCTTCCTCGACGTGTTCCGCTGGACCGCGGCGACGGGGGCGATCGAGCTGGTCTCGGTCGACGACGGGGGGAACGGGGCCGACGACCACAGCTTCGGGGCCGACATCTCCGACGACGGGCGTTTTGTGAGCTTCTTCTCCGAGGCGACGGACGTGGGCGGCGGCAATACCTCGTGGAACGTCTACGTGCGCGACATGGAGCTGGGCGAGACGCGGCTGGTCTCGACCACGCTGGCCGGCGACGGGTCGTCCTATGTCTCGGCCCGGGCGCCGGCGATGTCGGACGACGGGCGCTGGATCGTGTTCGATTCGATCAACGACGCCTTCGTCGAGGGCGACGCCAACGGGCGCGGCGACGTGTTCGTGGCCGAGAACCCGTTCCTGGCCGAGGGCTCGGACGGCGGCGCCGGCAAGCGGCTGGTGGGCACGAAGCGGGACGACAAGCTCAAGGGCGGCGGCAAGGACGACTTCCTGCGCGGCAAGGGCGGGGACGACGTGCTGAAGGGCCGGGGCGGCGACGACGAGCTGCGCGGCGACGGCGGCGCGGACAAGCTGCTGGGCGGCGGCGGCGACGACCTGCTGATCGGCGGCAAGGGCCGGGACCTGCTGGTGGGCGGCGGCGGCGCCGACGTGCTGGTCTTCGGGCGCAAGGACGGGTTCGACACGGTGAAGGGCTTCAAGGCCGGCGTCGACGAGATCCTGGTGACGGCCGGCGCCTCGGGCTTCGAGGACCTGGAGGTGAGCAAGCGCAAGGGCGACGCGCTGGTCGCCTGGGGCAGGACCGAGGTCTGGCTGAAGGGCGTCGACAAGGCCGACGTGGACGAGGGTTTCTTCGACTTCGCCTGAGGGGGAGACGAAAAAGGCCCGGCCGTCGCCGGCCGGGCCTTTTTCATGCGGATCGATCCGGCCTCAGCCGACCTCGACCTGGGTGCGGTTGCGGACGTAGTTCTCGACCAGGCCGGTCATGTCCTCGAGCTGGCGGTCGAAGAAGTGGCCGGCGGCGGGGATCACCTCGTGGGTGATCTCGATGCCGCGCTGGGTCTTGAGCTTGTCGACCAGCTTCAGCACGTCCGCGGGCGGGGCCACGCGATCGGCGTCGCCGTTGACGATCAGCCCCGAGGAGGGGCAGGGCGCCAGGAACGAGAAGTCGTACATGTTCGCCGGCGGCGCCACCGAGACGAAGCCCGAGATCTCGGGCCGCCGCATCAGCAGCTGCATCCCGATCCAGGCCCCGAAGGAGAAGCCCGCCACCCAGCTCTGCCGGGCGTTGGGGTTGAGCACCTGAAGGTAGTCGAGCGCGGCCGCGGCGTCGGAAAGCTCTCCGATGCCCTGGTCGAACTCGCCCTGGCTGCGGCCCACGCCGCGGAAGTTGAACCGCAGGACCGAGAAGCCCAGCCGGTGGAACGCGTAGTGAAGGTTGTAGACCACCTTGTTGTTCATCGTCCCGCCGTACTGCGGGTTGGGATGAAGGATCAGGGCGATCGGCGCGTCCTTGGCCTTTTGCGGGTGATAGCGTCCTTCCAGCCGTCCGTCCGGTCCGGGAAAGATCACTTCAGGCATTAGGGTCCCTCGCGCGCAGCGTCGCCGTTCCGGGCCCTGACCGTCGCCGTCGCGCGCGCCCCGAAAGGCAGGCGGAAAGCTTGACTCTTATGGTCGGGCTACTTAGAACGTTTCCAAACTAGATGACCGGCCTCGCACCGGTCCGTCTGCAATTAGGGGTCGGCCCCTGCGCCGTCAACTCTCGCGCAGGCGTTTCGGCGCCGCACCATGCGCGCGGCGCCAGGATATCCTGCGGTTTCGACCGCCGACAGGCAAGACCGGCGCGCCAGGGGGCCGGCGAGCGGAGGACCCGATGAAGCTCAGCACCAAGGGACGTTACGCGGTGACCGCGCTGGCCGACATCGCGCTGCAGAATGCGGCGGCGGCGGACGAATCCCGCCTGATCTCGCTGTCCGAGATCGCCGAGCGTCAGGACATCTCGCTGGCCTATCTCGAGCAGCTGTTCTCCCGCCTGCGCCGCGCGGGCCTGGTCGAGAGCGTGCGCGGACCGGGCGGCGGCTATCGCCTGGCCCGCCCGGCCGCGCAGGTGACCATCGCCGACGTGATGACCGCGGTGGACGAGCGGCTGAACGCCATGGGCGATTGCGACGACGAGGGCGGCTGCGGCGGCTCCCGCGCGCGCTGCCTGACGCATAACCTGTGGGAGCAGCTGTCCTCTCACGTCCACGTCTTCCTCAGCCGCACGACGCTGGCCGACGTGGTGGCCGACAAGATGGCTCCGTGCCCGGCGGTCCCCGACTTCAGCCTGCTGATGGACGAGGACGCGGTGAGCGGGAGGACCGGCTCCGCATGACGCCCCGCGCCTACCTCGACTGGAACGCGACCGCGCCCCTTCGCCCGGAGGCGAAGGCGGCGATGCTTGCGGCGATGGAGCTGGCGGGCAACCCCTCGTCGGTTCATGCCGAGGGCCGGGCGGCGCGGGCTGCGGTCGAGCGGGCGCGGATGCAGGTGGCGGCGCTGGTCGGCGTGACCCCGGGCGAGGTGGTGTTCACCTCCGGCGCCACCGAGGCGGCGGCCACGGTGCTGTCCGGCGGCCCGGTGACGGCGCTGGCGACTGAGCATGACTGCGTTCTGAAATGGGCCGACCGTATCGTCCCCGTGGATCGGCGCGGGCTGGCCGAGGCGGTGAGCCACGGCTGCACGCTGACCGGGACGCTGGCCTGGGGCGGCGCCTCGGGCGAGACGGGGGTGATCCAGTCGGCGCCGCCGCGGACGCCGGCGCGGGTCGTGGCGGACATGGTTCAGGCGGCGGGCAAGGTTCTGCTGGCAAGCCTCTGGCAGGAATGGGATTTCGCGCTGCTTTCGGCTCACAAGCTGGGCGGTCCCAAGGGCGTCGGCGCGCTGATCGTGCGCGAGGGGCGGGAGATCGCCCCCCTGCTGCGCGGCGGCGGGCAGGAGCTGGGCCGCCGCTCGGGCACCGAGAACGTGGTCGGCATCGCCGGCTTCGGCGCCGCGGCCGAGGCGGCGCTGGCCGACCTCGACGCCGGCGTGTGGGAGCGGGTGGAGCGGCTGCGCGACGGACTCGAGGCGCGCCTGCGCGAAACGGCGCCGGAGCTCGCGATCCTCGGCGAGGGCGCGCGGCGCCTGCCGAATACCGCCTGCCTCGCCCTTGCCGGATGGCGGGGCGAGACGCAGGTGATGCAGATGGACCTCTCCGGCTACGCGGTTTCGGCCGGGTCGGCCTGCTCCTCGGGCAAGGCGGGTCCGAGCCGGGCGCTGGAGGCCATGGGCCTGGGCCCCGAGATCGCCGGCAGCGCGATCCGGGTCTCGCTGGGCCCGACCACCACCGAGGCGGAGGTCGCGGGCTTCGCGGCCGCCTGGGAAGAGAAATACCGCCGGTTTCGCCTGAAATCGGCCTGAAGACACGCACCGAACGCATTGCCCCCGCGCGCTTTTCTGCGAAAGGCGCCGCGCCGGCGAGGAAGGAGAGACGACATGGCCGCTCTGGATGATGCGACCCTCAGGGATGGGGTCAAGGAAGGCGTCGAGCAGGACACCGTCGAGGCCGTCCGCTCGCTCGGCGGGGAATACAAGTACGGCTGGTCCACCGACATCGAGATGGACTACGCCCCCAAGGGCCTGAACGAGGACATCGTCCGCCTGATCTCCGAGCGCAAGAACGAGCCGGAGTGGCTGCTGGAGTGGCGCCTGAAGGCCTACCAGCGCTGGCTGAAGATGGACGAGCCGGGCTGGGCGATGGTCAACTACCCCAAGCCGGACTTCCAGGATCAGTATTACTACGCCCAGCCCAAGAGCTTCGCGACGAAACCGAAGTCCCTGGACGAGGTCGACCCCGAGCTGCTGCGCACCTACGAGAAGCTCGGCATCCCGCTCAAGGAGCAGATGATCCTCGCGGGCGTCGAGGGCGCCGAGGCCGCCCCCGCCGAGGGCCGCAAGGTCGCCGTGGACGCGGTCTTCGACAGCGTCTCGGTCGGCACCACCTTCAAGGACGAGCTCGCCAAGGCCGGCGTGATCTTCTGCTCGATCTCCGAGGCGGTGCAGGAGCACCCGGAGCTGGTGAAGAAATACCTCGGCACCGTCGTGCCTTACTCCGACAACTTCTACGCGACGCTGAACTCGGCGGTGTTCTCCGACGGGTCCTTCGTCTACGTGCCGCCGGGCGTGCGCTGCCCGATGGAGCTGTCGACCTATTTCCGCATCAACGCCGAGAACACCGGCCAGTTCGAGCGGACGCTGATCATCGCCGACAAGGGCTCTTACGTCTCGTATCTCGAGGGCTGCACGGCGCCCAAGCGCGACCAGACCCAGCTCCACGCCGCGGTCGTGGAGATCGTGGCGCTGGAGGACGCCGAAGTGAAATACTCCACCGTCCAGAACTGGTTCCCGGGCGATAGCGAGGGCAAGGGCGGCATCTTCAACTTCGTCACCAAGCGCGCCGACTGCCGCGAGGACCGGGCGAAGGTGATGTGGACCCAGGTCGAGACCGGCTCGGCCGTGACCTGGAAGTACCCCTCCTGCATCCTGAGGGGCAACGAGAGCCAGGGCGAGTTCTACTCGATCGCCATCGCCAACAACTTCCAGCAGGCCGACACCGGCACCAAGATGATCCACCTGGGCAAGAACACCCG
>CAXGVP010000238.1:0-5934 GCA_964013055.1 uncultured Albimonas sp. | reverse complement strand
CGTCCTCGCGCGCCTCGACCAGCGCGCCCTCGGCCCGCTCGGCGCGCCGGCGCAGCGGGCGGAGGGAAGCCAGCCACAGGCCCCCCGCGCCCGCGGCCAGACCGAGGGCCAGCGCCAGGACGAGATGCGACTCGTCCGGCGGTCCGGCCGCCCAGGTCTGCAACGAGGCGAGAAGCTGCGATGCCGCGCTCACCGCGTCCTCCATGATATTGCGGTCCTTCCGCTTTTTCCTACCATATGATGAAGCCGATACGCGCCGCACGCAATGCCCGTGCCCGCGACGAAACCGGGGATGGGAACCGGGGCGGCGATGCGCTAGAACCGCGCCCGTTTGCGATCCCGGATCCAGGAGCAGCCGTCATGGCCAATGTCGTCGTCGTCGGCGCCCAGTGGGGCGACGAAGGAAAAGGAAAACTCGTCGACTGGCTCAGCGAGCGAGCCGACGTGATCGTCCGTTTCCAGGGCGGCCATAACGCCGGTCACACGCTGGTGATCGACGGGGTGACCTACAAGCTGTCGCTGCTGCCCTCGGGCATCGTGCGCGAGGGCAAGCTGTCGGTGATCGGCAACGGCGTGGTGCTCGACCCCTGGGCCCTGATCGCCGAGATCGAGAAGCTTCGCGGCCAGGGCGTGACGGTCGAGCCGTCGAACCTGATGGTGGCCGAGAACGCGCCCCTGATCCTGCCGGTCCACGGCGAGCTGGATCGCGCGCGCGAGGCGCAGAACTCGACCGCCAAGATCGGCACCACCGGCCGCGGCATCGGCCCGGCCTATGAGGACAAGGTCGGCCGCCGCGCGATCCGCGTGGCCGATCTGGCGGATCCGGCGACGCTGGAATCCCGGCTCGACCGCCTGCTGACCCACCACGACGCCCTGCGCCGCGGCCTGGGGCTGGAGGAGGTCGACCGCGCCGCGCTGACCGCGCAGCTCCATGAGATCGCCGAGAAGATCCTGCCCTACGCGCAGCCGGTCTGGAAGATCCTGGCCGAGCGTCGCGCCGCCGGCGACCGGATCCTGTTCGAGGGCGCGCAGGGCGCGCTGCTCGATATCGACTTCGGCACCTACCCCTACGTGACCAGCTCCAACACGCTGGCCGGCATGGCCGCCACCGGCTCGGGCATGGGCCCGTCGGCGGTGAACTACGTGCTGGGCATCGTGAAGGCCTACACCACGCGCGTGGGCGAGGGCCCGTTCCCGACCGAGCTCGAGGACGCCGACGGCCAGCGCCTGGGCGAGCGGGGGCACGAGTTCGGCACCGTCACCGGCCGCAAGCGCCGCTGCGGCTGGTTCGACGCGGCCCTGGTGCGCCAGACCTGCACCACCTCGGGCGTGACGGGGGTGGCGCTGACCAAGCTCGACGTGCTCGACGGGTTCGCGACGCTGAAGATCTGCACCGGCTACCGCCTGGACGGGAAGGTCATCGACCACCTGCCCATCGCCTCCGAGCAGCAGCGCCGCTGCGAGCCGATCTACGAGGAGATGGACGGCTGGTCGGAGTCGACCGCCGGCGCCCGCTCCTGGGCGGATCTGCCCGCGGCCGCGGTGAAATATGTGCGCCGGGTCGAGGAGCTGATCGGCTGCCCCGTGGCCCTGCTGTCGACGAGCCCCGAGCGGGAGGACACCATCCTGGTGACCGACCCGTTCGCGGATCGCTGAGCCCGGCATGGCGCTCGGCTACAAGGCCCGCCGGCGCTGGTCGCTGGTCCTGCTGCTGGTCTGGCTGCCGCTGTTCGTGGTGGCCGCCGTCACCGTGACCGGCTGGTTCGACCGGCCGCCCCTGTGGCTGGAGCTGGCGATCTACGTCGTCCTGGGCGTGATCTGGGCCCTTCCGTTCCGCGCCGTGTTCCGCGGCGTGGGGCGGGAGGACCCCGACTCTCTCCCCGATCCGGTCGGGAAGTCGCCCGAATCGGATGCTTCAAAGGACGGGAACTAGAGGAAAACGGCGGGATGATTCGCCGCGGACCGCGGAGGCGAGGCCTTCGCGTGCGCCGCATTGCGACACAAACTCGCCTTAATTCTCCACAAGTTTGCGACGATCACCCTGATTGGAAGGGTGAGGTTCCGGACTTCCGCGGGTGTGTGTGGGATGTGCCGGTCAAGCGTCCGCAAAAGTGCTGCATCCGCGAGACAAGCTGGGGGTGATGCGACCGCCCGGAACCTCGCTTCGAGGTTGGGGGACCTCGAATTGACCGGATCGTGCCACATACCGCAGGTTTGGCAAGTGTTAATCGCCGCTGAACACGCACCGTCGCCAGTCGGGCTACAGAGGCGCCGATTGGCCTTCTGACCCGGGGTGGCACAAAATGGACGCAATCGGACTTCGAACTGGGAATTGTAGTCTGAACAAGAAATGAACCATGAACAGTGATTGTGTTCGTGTTCATCTTGCGTTAAATTTCTTGGAGATTCGTAGGCGAACCCTCCGCCGGTTCTGACACGAAATTCAGTTGGCAATTCGCGTTCAGCTTGATGATAATCTCCGGCGTGCGTTTGCGTGTGCGCCGGAGCGTGGATGACCGGAGGTGGAGATGCGTGTTCTCTTGGTGGAAGATGAGGCGGTGCTGGCCGGTCAGGTTCAGCGGGCTCTCGAGAGCGAAGGCCGCGTCGTCGACGTCGCCCGCGACGGCGAGGAGGGCAGCTTCCTCGGCTCGACGGAGCCCTATGACGCGATCGTGCTCGATCTCGGGCTTCCGAAGAAGGATGGCAACGCCGTTCTGCGCGACTGGCGCGAAGGCGGCATCAAGGCCCCGGTCCTGGTGCTGACGGCGCGGGACTCCTGGCGCGACAAGGTGGCGGGGCTCGACTCCGGCGCCGACGACTATCTCACCAAACCCTTCCAGATGGACGAGCTGCTGGCGCGCCTGCGCGCCCTGATCCGCCGCTCGTCCGGCCAGCCGAACCCGGTGTTCAAGCAGGGCGGGCTGGAGTTCGACACCCGCTCCGGCCGGGTGACGGTGGACGGCCAGCAGGTGCAGCTGACGGCGCAGGAGACCAACGTGCTGGGCTACCTGATCCTGAACAAGGATCGCGTGGTGTCCCGCACCGAGCTGTCCGAACACGTCTACGGCTACGATACGGAGCGCGACTCGAACACCATCGAGGTGTTCATCGGCCGCCTTCGCAAGAAGCTGGGCCAGAAGATCATCGTCACGATCCGCGGTCGCGGGTACCAGTTCGACGGAAGCTGATCCTTGGGGGCGCTGTCGCTCCGCGCACGCGCGGTTCTGGGCGGCGCCCTCTGGATCCTCTTCGCTCTGGGCGTCAGCGGCTGGCTGCTGCTGACCGCCTTCGACGGGATCGCGGAGCGCGCCTTCCAGCGTAATCTTTCCGCCCAGCTCGACCAGCTCGAAACCCTGATCCTCACCGGCGCGCTGGAGCGCGACGCCGCCCAGACGCGGCTCGCCAATCCACGCTACCTGCAGATGGGGTCGGGATATTACTGGCAGGTCGAGATGCCGGACGGCCGGGTCGTGCGCTCGCCCTCGCTCGGGGGCGAGGTGCTGCCGCATTCCGACCTCGCGCTGGGCGAGCAGACCTTCTACGCCCGCGCGCCCGAGGGTTTCCGCATCCTGGTGATCGTGCGCGCGGTGCGCCCGGACCCCGACGGAGAGCTGTTCCGCGTCTACGCCGCCGAGGCGGTGGTGCGCCTGAGCCTCGACAAGCTGGAATTCCGCCGCTCGTTGTTCTCGGCGCTGATCGGGCTGGGCGGCGCGCTGGCGCTGGCGGCGGCGGCGATGACCGGCATGGCGCTGCGCCCGCTGGTGGCCCTGCGCGCGGCCTTCGGCGACTACCGCGAGGGGACCACCGACCGGATCGAGGGGCGCTACCCCTCCGACATCGAGCCGCTGGTCGAGGACCTCAACGACCTGCTGGAGCGCAACGCCAAGATCATCGGCGCGGCGCGGCGGCAGGCGGCGGACCTGGCGCATGCGCTCAAGACCCCGGCGGCGATCATCCGCAACGAGGTCGACGCCATGGACCGCCCCCAGCCGGAGATCCGCGACGCGCTGAACAGGATCGACGCGCTGATGGTGCGCTACACCGCCCGCGCCCGGCTGGCCGGCGCCAACGCCCCCGGCGCCTCGGCCGAGGTCGGGCCCCTGCTGGGCGGGCTCGCGCGGGTGATGGAGCGGGTGCACGCCGACAAGTTCATCGACCTCGACCTCGACGTGCCCGCGGGGCTGCGGGCGAAGGCCGAGGGCGAGGACCTCGAGGAGCTCGCCGGCAACCTGATCGACAACGCCTTCAAGTGGGCGAAGGGCGCCGTGCGGGTGACCGCGGCGCGTCAGAAGGGCGTGGTCGAGATCGTGGTCGAGGACGACGGCCCCGGCATCGCGCCCGAGAACCGCGCCATCGCCCTGCGCGAGGGCGGCCGGCTGGACGAGGCGGTGCCGGGCACGGGGCTGGGCCTCGCGATCTGCGCCGACATCGTGGAGGCCTACGACGGCGTCCTGACGCTGGAGGATTCCGAGCTCGGCGGCCTGCTTGCCCGCGTCCGCCTGCCGATCGCGCGCACCGAGGAAAAGGCCGAGCCCTGAGCCCGGGCGCGGCGGCGGGGGGCTCGGGGCCCCGGGTCAGGCCCGGGGCGGCTGTCCTGATGTCCGGAGGGGGCGCCCCCGGCCCGGCGTTCAGGCCGCGGCGCGGCGCAGGTCGGCGGGGCGGTGATTGGTGACCGAGGCGAGATGCGCCACCGGACCCACGGGCGGCACGCCGGCTTCCAGCGCCGGCGCCGCGGGCTCGTCGCGCAGCAGCACGTCGACGTCGAACTTCTGGCGGATCATGCCCTCGTCCATGCGCGAGCGTGCGCCCAGCTTGCGGCCGAGGCCGCGCATGGCGCCGTTCTCGGGCAGGGTCAGCGCCTCGAGCACATGGATCCCGCGCAACCGCGCCCAGCGGGCGGCGGCGAGCATCATCCGGGGCGCCAGCCCGCCGCCGCGCCACTCCGGCTCGACCGACAGCGCGACCTCGGCCCAGGCGCCGATGCGGGCGACCTCGATCATGCCGCGCACCGGCTCGCCCGGCTCGGGCGAGCAGGCGATCAGGCCGGCGGGGTAGCCGGCGGCGACGTTCTCGGCCTGGCGGCGCAGGGTGGGTTCGCGCACGGCGCCGCAGAACCGCATCGAGCGGTCGTCCACGGAGAGACGCAGCAGGTGCTCGTAGATGCGATCCGCATCCTCGGGCCCCGCCCTCCGCATCGCCATCAGGGGAGGGACGTCCCCGGGGCTCTTGTGCAGCGCAACATGTTCCATGGGCAACAGATGGGGCGCCGGCGGTAAAAAGGCCATGAAGAAAGCCATGCGCTGCGCGGATAGCCGGCGCCCGAAACGCAGGGTAAACCGCTCCAGAGCGGGATATCGTCCGATTTCGATCCGATTTCGGCGCCTTCGGGCCGAAATCGCCGGCCGACGGGCTAGAGCAGGTAGGCGATGACCAGCACCCAGGCGGACAATGCCGCGCCGCACACAAGCGCGTAGGCGCCGTTCCACACCAGACCCACCCGGCGGGCCGTCGTGCCGCTGAACGCGGCCAGCATCAGCGTCGAGGCGGTGTAGGGCGAGGACGCCCCCGCCACCGCCCAGCCGGCGGTGAAGGCGCAGACCACCGCCTCGGGGCTGACGCCCATCGCCTCCGGCGCCGGCAGCAGCGGCGCCAGCAGCGAGGCCGCGAGAATCGGGTTCATGCCGATCTGCCCGGCCAGCGGCATCAGCCACAGCGCGGCCAGCAGCAGGACCCAGGCGGGCGCGAGCTCGAGGTGCAGGCCGGCGCCGCGGACCACCGGCGCCAGCAGGCCTGCGCCCACCGCCCCGATGAAGCCCGCCATCATCAGCAGCACGATCTCGGCGCGGTATCCCGGCAGGTCGCGCACGGCGTAGGCCGTGGCGCGCGCGGCCACGCGCCGGGCGCGGGCGCCGGGCCCCTGCAGCCAGATCCAGG
>CAXGVP010000237.1:0-5943 GCA_964013055.1 uncultured Albimonas sp. | reverse complement strand
GCGCAGGCCCCGGCGTCTCCGCCAGGGCCGTCGCGGCGCCCGGAGGCGCGGCCGTCGCCGATTTCGACATGCAGGCCTCCCGGCCGACGCCTCGGATCGCTCGAGCAGGGGCCGCGCCGCCGACGTCTCCGGCGGCGGCGCAGCGCAGGATCAGGGCTGGACCTTCGAGAAGATCTCGCGGCGCAGCGCCTCTTCGAAGGTCTTCTTGCCGGCCTCGTCATGCGAGATGGTCGAGACGATGCCCTGCCACTTCTCGAGGATCGTGCGGAACGAGGCCACGGTCTGCTCGGCGTCCTCGACGCCGTCTTCCTTGGCCTGGGCGATCACCGCTTCCCACTCGGTGGCGCGCAGCTCCTCGAGCTTGTCGATGAAGGCCTGGTCGGGCTGCACGACCTGGCCGCCCTTCTCCTTGGTCTCGGCGATGCCGGCGGCGTCGTCCTCGAAGGCGGCCCACTTGATGTCGGCCAGCAGCTGCGGGATCTCGTCGAGGATCACCTGGCGGTTCGCCTCGCCCATCGCGTCCCAGGCGTCGAGGTTGATCGACAGCGTCAGGGTCGAGACGTAGCCGCCGATCGGCGTCTCGATGATCGAGGTGACGAAGTCCTTGATGTTGTAGGTGTTGAGGTAGTTCGGCGAACCCAGCGCGCAGTCGACCTGGCCGCGCTGCATCGCCTCGTACATCTCGGCCACGGTCACCGACACCGGCACCGCGCCCATCGCCGACATCAGGTCGGCCAGGCGGGAGACCGAGCGCACCTTCTTGCCCGACAGGTCCGCGAGCGTGGACACCGGCGAGGTGCACTGCAGGACGTAGGGGGTGGTCGAGTACCAGGCGAGGCCGATCTGGCCGTTGTCCGCGAACTCCTCCATGCAGCCTTCGCAGCCCAGCAGGTGCCACTCGTTGACCGCGGCGCCCCAGGCGAGGCTGTCGTCGGCCAGGATGAAGGCCGAGGAGATGGTCGAGGAATGGGGCAGCGACTTCTTGGTGTAGACGTCGACGATCAGGCCCGAGTCGAGCACCGCGTCGTCGATGGCGCCCAGCAGCTCCTTCGGGCCGCCCATCGAGCCGCCCCAGAACGCCTCGAACTCGACCTCGCCGTTGGTGCGCTCCTTGACCCGGTCGAAGAACGGGATCTGGCCGTCGCGCATGGTGATCGCGGTGGGCTGCAGGAACGAGCCGTAGGTGTAGGTGTCGGCCTGGGCCGGGGCCATGGCGGCGACAGTCGCCGCGCCGCTCATCAGAGCGCCGATCGCAAGTTTCATGAGGATCCTCCCAAAGGGTCTTTCGTGTCGGGTTGGCATGGGCCCGCGCCGCCCGCCGCTCCCACCGGGGCGACGCGGGATCCGGGGGTTACGGCTGCAGCTTCGAGAAGATCTCGGTCTGCAGCGCCTGGGCGTAGGCGGCCTTGTCGTCGCCGGTCTCGGCGACGATGCCGCGCCACTTCTCGACCACCTCGCGGAAGCCGTCGACGACGCCCTGGGCGTCCTCGACGCCGTCGGCCTCGCCCTGGGCGATGGCGGCGTCCCACTCGGCCTGGCGCAGCTCGAGCAGCTTCGCGCGGAAGTCGTCGGCGGCGGGCACGTACTGGGCGCCGTTCTCCTCGACCGTCAGCTTGATCGCGCGGTCGGCCTCGTCGAGATAGGCGAAGGTGGTGTCGGCGACCAGCTGGCCGAGGCCGTCGATGAAGGCCTGGCGCTGCGCGGGCTCCAGGTCCTCCCAGGTGTAGACGTTCATGTTCATCAGGCCCGAGCCGATATAGGCGCCGAGCGGATCCTCGATGATCGTCTTCACGAAGTCCTTGATGTTGTAGCCGGTCAGCCAGGCGGCCGCGCCGACCGAGCAGTCGGACTGGCCGCGCTGCATCGCCTCGTACATCTCGGCCGAGGTGATCGACACGGGCGTGGCGCCCATGTTCTGCATCAGCACGCCCATGCGCGAGGTGGCGCGGACCTTCTTGCCGGCCAGGTCGTCGAGCGTGCGGATGTCGGAGGTGCACATCAGCAGGTACGGCGAGGTCGGATACCACGCCAGCGGCACGATCTCGTTGTCCTCGTAGTCCTTCAGGCAGCCCGGGCAGTGCAGCAGCTGATATTCGTTGAGCGCCGCGCCGTAGACCTTCACGTCGTCGGCGACGACGAACAGGCTCGACAGCAGGTTCGAATGCGGCAGCGCGGTCTTGAGGTAGACGTCGACGACGCCGCCCGCGTCGATGACGTTGGTCGAGATCGCGCCCAGCAGCTCCTTCGGGCCGCCCATGGCGCCGCCCCAGAAGGTCTCGAAGGTGACCTCGCCGCCGGTCGCCTCGGTGACGCCCTCGAAATAGGGGGTGACGCCCTCGGTGTTCACCACATGCACGGAGGAGATGTAGTGGGCGTAGCTGATCTCGGCGGCCTGGGCGGCCGGGGCGGCGAGGGCGAGCGCCAGCGCCGACGCGGTAGCGGAGCGGAACATGTTGTCTCCTGTCACGGTGTCGAGGGTCGTCGCGGCCCGCCGGGCGGGCGCGCAGGGTCGTGCGGATCCGGCGCGCGGGCGCGCCGGGAGCCGGTCAGACGGAAAGGCGGGACAGCATGTGCGAAGGACGTGCGCCGGGCGCACGGGACGCGCCGGCCGGATCGGCCGCGCAGTCGATGTTCGCCGCGGGCGCCGACGGCGCCGCGAACCCTTGGTGCAGGGACATCTTTCCTCCACTCCCGACGTGGTCCGGTTTGCCGGACCAACCTCGCCGCGCGCCTGATTCCACCTTGCCCGCGATTTCACGGGATGTTGGCGTCATTTGTTATAACATGGGGCCCATACCGCCGCGAATGTCAACCCTGACCGGCGAAATGAGCGCGTCGCACCGCGGTATTGCAGCGTCGCGGCCTGCGCAAGCGAAGAGGGGTTCCGCCGGCCGCGAAAGCTTGGAATGATGGCGCCACGAACCAGAGCGGGCCAGGACGCAGGGAGGCGGCCGGGACCAACCCGCCGACGCGCCGAGACAGGGAGGAGGGCCGGAGCATTCCGCCGCCTGCACGCACTGCCGCCAAGATGGCGGAGGGGACCCGCGCGCCGCGCCGGCCCCGGACCCCGGCCCGTCCCGGGGACGTCCCCACCGCGGGGGAGCCGCCCGAAGACCCGCGCCCCGAAGGCCCCCGCCCCGAAGACCTCCGCCCGGGAGAGCCGCGCCCCGGAGAGCCTCGTCATGACGGCGACTGGGCGCGCCCGCTGGCGCGCGAGAACCTGTCCGAGGCCGCCTGCCGGGCGCTGCGCATCGCGCTGACCGAGGGCAGGCTGCAGCCCGGCGCGCCCCTGCCGCTGCGCCCGATGTCGCGCCGCTTCGCGATCTCGGTCACCCCGATGCGCGAGGCGATGCTGCGGCTCGCGGGGGAACGGGCGCTGACCATCGACGCCCGCGGCGCCGCCTCGGTGCCGGTGCTGACCGTGGCCCAGGTCGACGAGATCGTGGTGCTGCGCGAGGATCTCGAGGGCCGCGCCGCCGAGCAGGCCGCCGCCCGCGCCACCCCCGAGGCGATCGACCGCCTGCAGGAGATCAACGAGGAGCTGGTCCGCCGCCACGCCGCCGGCGACATTCCCGAGGCGGTGCGCCTGAACACGCGCTTCCACCTCGCGGCCTGCGCGCTGGGCGGCTCTCCGATCCTGTCGGAGCTGATCGAGGGGCTGTGGGTGCGCTCCGGACCGCTGCTGTGGCATTCGATCGACGCCCACGCCCCGCGCTGGCGCCCCGGTCCTCACAACGACCTGATCGCGGCCCTTCGCGCCGGCGACGGCCCGGCGGCGCGCGCCGCCATGGTCGCCGACGCCGCCCGCTGGGCGCGCGGCTATCGCCGCTACGCGGCGCCGGTCGACTAGCCCCGCCGGTTCCCGATCCTCCGTCGCCTGAGCCGTCGCGCCGTCGCCGGGGCGCCGTCGGCCGACTTGCGGTCGATCAACGATTCATGTATCCATGAATCATGGAATCGGATCGCAACGTCGAGGCCTTCGCGGCCCTGGGTCACCCCGGCCGCCTGGCCGTGTTCCGCCTGCTGGCGCGGCGCGCCCCCGACGGGGTGCGCCCCTCCGAGATCGCGCAGGCGCTGGGGATGAAGCCCAACACGCTGTCGGTGAACGTCTCGGGCCTGGCGCGCGCCGGGCTGGTGACCTCGCGGCGGCGCGGCAAGTCGGTCTTCTACAGCATCGACCTCGCCCGCACCGGCGGGCTGGTCGACTTCCTGGTCTCCGACTGCTGCCGCGGGCGGCCGGAGACCTGCATCCCCCTCGCCGCCCGCGGCCTGCATCCGCTCGGAGACACCCCGATGACCCGCCCGGACCGTCCCTTCGACGTGCTCTTCATCTGCACCGGAAACTCTGCCCGTTCGATCTTCGCCGAGGCGATCCTGCGCCGGGAGGGCGGCGCCCGCTTCCGGGCCTTCTCCGCCGGCACGCGGCCCTATTCCGAGCTGAACCCCCACGCGGTGGCGACGCTGGAGGAGTTCGGCCACGACGTCTCCCTCCTGCGCTCGAAGCACGTCTCCGAGTTCCAGGGACCCGACGCGCCGCAGCTCGATTTCGTGTTCACCGTCTGCGACCCGGCGGCGAACGAGGAGTGCCCCCCCTGGCCGGGCCAGCCGCTCACCGCCCACTGGGGCCTGCCCGACCCGGTGAAGGCGGAGGGGACCGAGGCCGAGAAGGGGCTCGCCTTCCTCGACGCCTACCGGGCGCTGCACCGGCGGATCTCGGCCTTCGTCTCGCTGCCGCTCGAGTCGCTCGACCGGCTGTCCCTGCAGATGCGCCTCGACGCCATCGCCCGCGACCGCGACCAGCCCGCGGCCTGATCCCGAACGGAGACCTCCATGCCCCGCATCGCCGTCAACGGCCTCGGCCGAATGGGAAAACTCGCCCTGCGCGCGGCCTTCGACCGGGGCCTGCCGGGCGAAATCGTGCTGCTCAACGACGCCGTGGGCGACCCGGCCCAGCACGCGCACCTGATGGAGTTCGACACCGTCCATGGCCGCTGGGACGCGCAGGCCGCGCATGACGCGGACAGCCTGACCCTGCGCGGAACCCGCATGGCCGCGACCCGCGCGCGCCGGATCGAGGACCTGCCGCTCGCCGAGCTGGGCGTCGACGTCGTGCTCGACTGCACCGGCGTCTTCAAGACGCCGGCGACGCTGCAGCCCTACTACGACGCGGGCGTGAAGAAGGTGGTGGTCTCGGCCCCCGTGAAGGAGGCGCCGGCGCTCAACATCGTCTACGGGGTCAACCACGCCCTCTACGATCCCGCCGCGCACCACCTGGTGACGGCGGCGAGCTGCACCACCAACTGCCTGGCGCCGGTGGTGAAGGTGCTGCACGAGGCGATCGGGATCCGCCATGGCTCGATCACCACGCTCCATGACGTGACCAACACCCAGACCCTCGTGGACCGGCCGGCGAAGGACCTGCGGCGGGCCCGCTCGGCGCTGAATTCGCTGGTGCCCACGACCACGGGCTCGGCCACCGCGATCACCCTGATCTATCCCGAGCTGAAGGGGCGGCTGAACGGCCACGCGGTGCGCGTGCCGCTGCTCAACGCCTCGCTGACCGACTGCGTGTTCGAGATGGAGCGCGAGACCTCCGCCGAGGAGCTCAACGCGCTGTTCGCCGCCGCCGAGGCCGGGCCGCTCGCCGGCATCCTGGGGCTGGAGCGGCGGCCCCTGGTCTCGGCCGATTTCGTCAACGAGCCGCGCTCGGTCGTCGTCGACGGGCCCTCGACGATGGTGGTGAACGGGACCCAGGCGAAGATCTACGCCTGGTACGACAACGAATGGGGCTACGCCTGCCGGCTGGTCGACGTGCTGCGCCTGGTGGCGGAGGGCATGCGATGAGCGCGCCCGACCGGCCGCTTGCGGCCTATGCGGCGGTGACGGCGGCCTACTGGGCCTTCATGCTCACCGACGGCGCGCTGCGGATGCTGGTGCTGCTGC
>CAXGVP010000236.1:0-5973 GCA_964013055.1 uncultured Albimonas sp. | reverse complement strand
CCGCCGCAGCCCGGGGGTCCGCAGACCTGGCGCGAATGGACCGGCGCCCTGAAGGCCGCAACCGGGCGCAAGGGGCGGAGCCTGTTCCTGCCGCTGCGCCGGGCGCTGACCGGGCGCGACCGGGGGCCGGAGATGGGCCCGCTGATGGCGCTGATGTCCGCGCCCGCGCCGCAACCCGCCGACATTCCAGCCGATTGATGCCGCCCCGTCGCCAAGGTTGACGGGGCGCGGGCCGCGTGCGACCCAATTTCCGCGGGGGTTTCAGGGGCCCCGGGGGGAGGGCGAGGACGGGTGAGCGCAACCGGCGACGACGGCGCCTCGGGCGCGGCTGCGGGGCGTCTGCGCGCGCTGCTGGGGCCGCGGCGGCTGGCGGGGCTGGGCATCGCGCTCATGGTCGCGCTGGTCTGCGGGCTGGGCTTCGCCAATGTGCAGGTCTTCAAGTCCCTGGAATCGGGGCTCAACGACCGCCTGCGGGTGCTGTTCTCGCCGCTGACCGAAAAGCAGGACCCCCGGATCTCGGTGATCACCATCACCGAGGAGACGCTGGCGCTGTTCCCCTACCGCTCGCCCGTCGACCGGGCGCATCTGGCCGAGGTCATCGACCTGCTGGGGGCGGCCGGCGTGAAGGGCTTCGCGCTCGACATCCTCATCGACCAGCCGACCGAGACCGAGAAGGACGCGCGCCTGATCGAGGCGATCCGCAACTTCCCGGGCAAGGTGGTGCTCGCCTATGCCGACGAGCGGGCGGGGATGCTGCCGCGGCAGATGGACTACATGAACTGGTTCCGCGCGCAGGCGGGGGCGATCCCGGGGTCTGCGGTGCTGGACTACGACCCCGACGGGGTGGTGCGCCGCTTCGACAACTACATGACCGGCGAGATCCTGGGCATGTCGGCGGCGATGCTGGCCTCGGCGGGGGTCGAGGGCGACTTCCAGCGCAGCGGAATCGTCGACTGGCGGCGCGAGACGGTCGACCACGCCGAGGCCTTCCAGAAGATCCAGAGCCAGGTGCTGCTGAACCCCGCGCTGCCGCGGCAGATGTTCTCGGGCTGGTTCGGGGATCGCTTCGTGTTCATCGGCGCCGACCTGCCGCAGACCGACCGGCACGCGACCTCGCTGCTGGTCGATCCGGGGCTGACCGAGTTCAAGGGCTACGCGGGCGTGCTGGTGCATGCGCATGTGCTCAGCCAGCTGCTCGACGGGCGGGTGGTGCGCAACTGGAGCGTGGACCGGCAGAGCGGCATGGCCGTGACCGCGGCGATGGCGCTGCTGGGGGCGCTGATCGGGATCTCCTCCATCGGGCTGCACTGGCGGGGGCTGGCGGTGCTGGGGGCGGCGGGGGGCTACCTGGGGCTGGCGCTGACGCTGGCGGGGGTGTGGAGCGGGCCGTATCTTCCCATCGGGCCGGGGCTGGCGGCGCTGGCGCTCAGCTTCGGGCTGGGCGGGGCTGCGGAGGCGTTCTTCTCGGTGCAGGAGAAGGCCTTCATCCGGCAGGCGTTCTCCCATTACCTCGAGCCGGCGATGGTCGACCGGCTGGCGCGCGACCGCTCCTCGCTGCGGCTGGGGGGGGAGCGGCGCGAGATCTCCTTCATCTTCACCGACGTGGCCGGCTTTACCGACATGTCCGAGGGGCTGGAGCCGGAGGTGCTGGCGGGCCTGCTGAACGCGTATTTCGACGGCATGTCGGACATCATCGCGGCCCATGGCGGCTCGATCGACAAGTTCATCGGCGACGCGGTGGTGGCCCTGTTCGGCGCGCTGACGACCGAGCCCGACCACGCCCTGAACGCGGTGCGCTGCGCGGTGGAGATGGACGCCTTCGCCGAGGCGTTCCACCTGTCGCATGCGCATCTGGGCATGGGGGCGACGCGGATCGGGGTGCATTCGGGCGGCGCCTCGGTGGGCAACTTCGGCGGGCGCAAGCGCTTCGACTACACCGCCATGGGCGACGCCATGAACACCGCCGCGCGGCTCGAGAGCATCAACAAGTCGCTGGGCACGCGGGTCACCGTCTCGGAGGCCGCGCGGGCGGCGGCGGAGGGATTCGCCGGCCCGGAGAAGCCGTTGCCCCCGCTGCGCCCCGTCGGGCGGGTGATGCTGAAGGGCAAGGCCGAGCCGGTGCAGGTTTGGAATCACGATCCCGTGGCGGGGCCTGCGCTGCGCGAGGCCTACGCCGCCGCCTTCGCGCAGGTCTCGACCGACCCGGCCGCGGCGCGCGCGGCCTTCGAGGCGCTGGCCGCCGAGGGCGCGCCGGGGCAGGGCGATCCGCTGGTCGCGCTGCACCTGCGCCGCCTGCGCGAGGGGCGCGGCGACGACCGCATCTCCTGAGGCCACGACCGGATCGCCTGAGGCGACGGCGGGCGGCACTCGGAAATCGGGCGAAAATGCGCTAAGATGCCCTTGCGTCATCGATCGTTGGATACGATCTTTGAAGCAGCGGCACGGGGATGCTCCCTGTCCGGGGGGCCTTGACCGCAGCCGCGTGCGTCCACATTTTCGCCGCGTTTGCAGGCAAGAGGGTCGCCAGACCTTTTGAATGGGAGTTTTCGGCATGAAACGGCCTGTCGCCCGATCCTTCGGCGCGGTCCTGTTCGGCGCCGCCCTGTCCCTGGGCGCGATCTTCGCCGGCGCGGCCTCGGCCGCCGCCTCGGACTTCGTGATCCTCGAGAGCAACGTGTCGGCCATCGTCCCCGGCTCGGTGATCCCGGCCTCGCAGCGGGTGTCGCTGTCGGGGGGAGAGAAGCTGGTGATGATCGCGGCCGACGGCTCCACCCGCTCGGTCGCGGGCCCCTATGCGGGCGCGCTGGGGCAGGCGGGCTCCGACGCGCCGGGCGCGCTGGAGCGGCTGACGGCGGAGCGCAACGATTCCAGCCATGTGGTCGGCGCCATCCGCGCCCCCTCCTGGGACCAGGAATGATCGACGCCGGTCCGGCCGGATCCCGGCCGGGCGACGCCGACGCGAAAGCGGCCCGCAGGCGGGCCGACGCGAAAGCGGCCCGCACGCGGGCCGACGCGATAGCGGCCCGCACGCGGGGCCGACGCGAAAGCGGCCGCACGCGGGCCGACGGCGCCGGACGGCTTCCGGCCGGGGCGCGGCCGGGCAGGGTCCCGGGACTGCCGCCGCAAGCCCAGCCGGGCAGGGCCTGAGGGCTTCCGGCCGGGCGCAGCCGCGCAGGACCAGGGGGCTGCATCGCCGCCGATCGAAAGCCCGCTTCATCCTCTGAAAAAGCGTTTGTGAACGCAGGGTTAAGGCCTCCGGTCATTCGACCGCGAGGCCCGCATTCGTTTGACCGCATACCTTACCCGATGTTAACGGTTGAACCGGGGCAGACGCAGCGCAGCGAGGACCGATTTGGACATGGCCGTAATGTCGCGGCGGGGGAAGCGACTTGCGTGCGCGGCATCGGCCGCGTCGGCGCTGCTGGCGTCGTCCAGCCTCGGCGCCCTGGCGCAGACGCGGCCGGCGTCTGGGTTCCCGACGCTCCCCAACCCCTCCCAGACCCTGCGCGAAACCGTCGAGCGGGCGCGCCCCGAACCCGGCGTCCTGGGGCCCGCGGCCGACGTGCAGTTCACCTCGCAGACGCCGCCGGCCAACGCCCGCGAGATCCGCTTCCAGCTCACCGGGGTGACGCTCGTCGGGGCCAGCGTCTACGACGAGGCCGAGCTCGCCGCCCTCTACGACGCGCAGCTGGGGACCGAGATCGACCTCGCCGAGCTGTTCTCGATCGCCGCCCGCATCCAGGCCCGCTACCGCGAGGACGGCTACCTGTTCACCCGCGTGGTGGTCCCCGCCCAGCGCATCGACGGCGGCCGGGCGCGGCTGGAGGTGGTCGAGGCGGTGATCACCAAGGTCGCCATCGAGGCGCCGGAGCTGCCCATCGGCCCGGTCCGGGCGCTGGCCGAACAGTTCGCCGCCCCCCTGCAGGGCCTGCGCAACCCCACGCTGGAGCAGCTGGAGCGCGTGCTCCTGCAGCTCAACGACATTCCCGGCGTCACCCGCGCCGCCGCGGTGCCCAAGGTCGGCGCCGACGAGCGCGGGGCCATCGAGCTCTACATCAACATGGAGCGGGAGGCCTTCTCGGTCACCGCCTTCGCCGACAACCGCCAGTCGCCGATCCTCGGCCCCGGGCTGGTGGGGCTGGTGGGTTCGTTCAACTCCTGGTCGGCGGCGGGCGACACCTCGACGCTGAGCTGGTTCAACTCCGCCGACTACGAGGACCTGATGGGCCCGAGCTGGGAGGAGCGCTGGACCCTGCAGTTCGAGCACCAGCGCTTTCTCGGCGACAGCGGCCTGAACGGCTATGTCCGCGCGCTCTATTCCGAGAGCGAGCCGGGCGACATCGTGCGCGGCTTCGACATCGCCTCCGACCAGACCGAGGTCGAGCTGGGCCTGCGCTATCCGCTGCTGCGCACCCGCGCGGCGAGCCTCGACCTGTTCGGCGGCTACGAGATCGTGCAGGTGAACTCTCTGACGCCCTCGCCGGTGACCAACCCGATCCCGGGCCTGCCGGGGGTGGGGCCGCTGGTCACCGACGACCGGCTCAACGTGCTGTTCCTCGGCTACGAGACGGTGCTGCGCGACGAGAGCGGCTTCACCGAGGCGCGCGTCGAGCTGCGCCAGGGCCTGCCGATCCTGGGGACCAGCCGGGCGGGGGACCTCGACCTCAGCCGCGACGACGGCGACGGGGTGTTCACCCTGGTCAAGGGCGAGATCGCGCGCACGCAGGTGCTGGGCGACGGCTTCTCGCTGTGGGGCAAGGCCTGGTTCCAGACCGCGGACCGGGCGCTGCTGGCCTCCGAGGAGATGTCGATCGGCGGGCCTGAGCTGGGGCGCGCCTATCACCCGTCGGAATATTCCGGCGACGTGGGCCTGGGCGGCGCGGCGGAGCTTCGCTACGCCGACGAGCTGGTCTTCGACGCCCTGCGCGCGCCCTTCGAGGTCTATGGCTTCATGGACTGGGCGGAGGTGCGCAACCTCGACGGCGGCGCGCCGCCGCATGCCGAGCTGCTCTCGGCCGGGTTCGGCGTGCGCGCGACCTTCCCCGGGCGGCTCTCGGTCAATCTCGAGGCCGCCAAGCCGATCAACGTTCCCCTCGCCTACGACCAGAGCCGCTCGTGGCGGCTGCTGTTCAGCGCGGTGAAGGAGTTCTGAGCATGGCCCTGGCTTTCCGCGTTCCCTTCGCCCGCGTTCCCCTGGCTCGGTCCCGTGCGGGCCTGATGGCGGGCGTGGCCGTCGCGGCGATGGCGGCGGGACTGGCGGCGCCGGCGCAGGCGGGCCCCTCGGGCGGGACGGTGAAGGGGGGCGAGGCCACGATCACCACCCGCGGCGACCTGACGGTGGTGCGCCAGGGCTCGCGCCGGGTGATCATCGACTGGACCAGCTTCGACATCGGCGCGGACGAGGCGGTGAAGTTCCTCCAGCCCGGCCGTCGCGCGGTGGCGCTGAACCGGGTGCTGGACGGGCTGCCGACGCATATCCGCGGCAAGCTGACGGCGAACGGCAACGTCTGGCTGGTGAACCCCTCGGGGGTGATGTTCCACGCAGGTTCGGTCGTGGACGTGGGCGGCCTGGTCGCCACCACCGCCGACATCGACGACCGCGAGTTCATGGCCGGCGGCGGGCGCTTCGACAAGCCCGGCGAACCCGGCGCGCGGATCGTCAACGAGGGCGCCATCACCTTCGCCGAGGCCGGGATGGTCGGCCTCGTCGCCCCCGAGGTCGCCAACCGCGGCGTGATCGCGGGCAAGATGGGCCGGATCGTCGTCGCGGGGCAGGAGAGCTTCTCGGTCGACGTCTCGGGCGACGGGCTGTTCGAGATCGACCTCAAGGACGCCGCCCGGACCCGCGGCGCGCGGGCCGAGAACTCGGGCATCCTGATCGCCGAGGGCGGGACCGTGATCATCACCGCGGCGGCGGCGCGCGACGCGGTCGAGGCCGCGGTCTCGGTCGGCGGCGTGGTCGAGGCCTCGAGC
>CAXGVP010000235.1:0-6002 GCA_964013055.1 uncultured Albimonas sp. | reverse complement strand
CCCGCCGGCAGCCGCAAGAGGCCCCGGGTCGAGCCCGGGGCGCCCACGGGGGGGCGGGCCGCGGCGCGCACCGGGGGCGGGGCGCCCGGCCGCAGGGCGGCGCGGGTCAGCCCTCGGCGGGTTCGGGCACGGAAAAACGCTCTACCAGCAGGAACTTCTGCACCTTGCCGGTGGGCGTCCTCGGCAGCGCTTCGGTGTCGAAGAGGAAGCGCTTGGGGGTCTTGAAGCCGGCCATGCGCGCGCGGCAGTGGGCCTCGAGCGCGGCGGCGTCGACGGCGCCGGGCGTCGCCACGATCAGGGCGGTGACCGCCTCTCCCCACATCGGATGCGGCAGGGCGAAGACGGCGGCGTCCTGCACCTCGGGGTGGTCGAGCAGCACCTCCTCGACCTCGGCGGCGTGCACGTTCTGGCCGCCGGTGACGATCATGTCCTTCTTGCGCCCGCGGATGGTCAGGTAGCCCTCGGCGTCCATCGAGCCGAGGTCGCCGGTGTGGATCCAGCCGTTGCGGAAGGTCTCGGCGGTCTTCGCGGGGTTCTGGAAATAGGCGGTGGTGGCGTTGGGGGAGCGGCCGACGATCTCTCCGGTCTCGCCCGTGGGCAGGTCGCGGCCTTCGTCGTCCACCACCTTCACGTCGGCGAAGAGCACGGCGCGGCCGACCGAGCCCGGCGCCCGTCTGCGGTCCTCGGGCGTCGAGGCGACGAGGGCGCCGGTCTCCTGCATCCCGTAGTATTCGTAGATGTTCGGGCAGAGCTGCGCCTCGGTCGCCCGCCGGATCGGCTCGGGCAGGGAGGAGCCGGCGAAGACCACGGCGCGCAGCGAGCTGAGGTCGGCCTGCACCTCGGCCTGGGCGGTCAGCAGCATCGCGGCCATGGTGGGGACGAGGTTGACGATGGTCGCGCGCTCGGCCTCGATGGCCTTCAGCACCGCCACGGGATCGAAGTTCATCAGCACGTTGGGCGCCTGGTAGACCATCGCCGCCCCGATCCAGGCGAAGCCGACCCGGCCGAAGGCGGGGAACACGGTCAGCATCACGTCGCGCGGCGTGCAGTCGAAACCGATGAACATCGGGGCCAGCGTGGCGTTGTTGTATTGCGAGAGCAGGTAGGACTTCGGCAGGCCCGTCGTGCCGGAGGTGAGGTTGAAGTAGAAGGGATCGCCCTCCTCGACCTCCACCGTCGGCGGCGTCGGCGCCCCGCCCGCCAGGAACCCCTCGTAGTCCTTCGCCGAGGCGTCGCCGTCCGCGGCCCCGATCCGCACCCGCAGGTCGCGGCCGTGGGCGCAGGTCCCGGCGGCGGCGGCGAAGCGGTCCTCGTAGATCAGGCCGCGGGCGCCCATCGCCGCCATCAGCCCGTCGAGCTCGGGCGGCGCGAGGCGGTAGTTCAGCGGCACGCCCACGATGCCGGCGCGCGACAGGGCGAAGTAGACCTCCACGATCTCGGTGCGGTTCGAGACCAGGAAGGCCAGCACGTCGCCCTTGGCGAAGCCCGCCGCGCCCAGCGCGTTGGCCAGCCGGTTGGCGCGGGCGTCGAGCTCGCCGTAGGCGGTGCGCCGGCCGGTCTCGGGCTCGATCACCGCGGTGCGGTCTGGGCCGCGGATCGCGGCGGTCGAGAGCAGGCTGCCGGGCAGCATCTTGCCGAGGGCTCTGTCCATGGTCTTCCTCCCTGACGGCGCGTCGTCGCGCGCCTGAAAAGGCCGGGGGGCGGTTCGCCCGCCCTCCCGGCCGGGTCGTTCAACCGACGTTGCGCTGCGCGCGGTCCCAGTACGGGGCGCGCAGGTCGCGCTTGAGGATCTTGCCGGCGCCCGACAGCGGCAGCGGCTCGGTGCGCAGCTCGACCGAGCGGGGGGCCTTGTAGTGGGCGATGCGGGCGCGGCAGTGCTCGATCAGCTCGGCCTCCGCGACCTCGGCGCCGGGACGCAGGCAGACCACGGCGTGCACCTGCTCGCCCCAGTGCTCGTGGGGGATGCCGATCACGGCGGACTGGGCGACGGCGGGGTGCAGGGCGAGCGTGTTCTCGACCTCGACCGAATAGACGTTCTCGCCCCCGGTGATGATCATGTCCTTCACCCGGTCGACCACGTAGACGAAGCCGTCCTCGTCGAGGTATCCGCCGTCGCCGGTGTGCATCCAGCCGCCGCGCAGCGCCTCGGCCGTCTCCTTCGGGCGCTCCCAGTAGCCCATCATCACGATCTCGCCGCGCACGCAGATCTCGCCGACCTCGCCGGTGGGGACGGGATTGTCCTCCGCGTCCACGATGCGCACCTCGGCCCCCAGCGTGGCCCGCCCGGCGGAACGGTGGCGGCCCCTGGCGCGGCCCTCGCCGACATGCTCGGGCCAGTGGAGGATGGTGGCGATGGGCGAGAGCTCCGTCTGCCCGTAGGCCTGGGTGAACATCACCCCCGGCAGGGCCTTCATGGCGCGGTCCAGCACCGCCTCGGAGATCGGGGAGGCGCCGTAGGAGACCCGGCGCACCGAGCTGAGGTCGTAGTCGCCGACGGCGGGGTGGTCGACCAGCATCTGGATCATGGTGGGCACCAGCAGGACGTCGGTGATCCCCTCCTCCTGGATCGCCTTCAGCACCGCTTCGGGCGTGAAGGCCCGGATCATCCGGTTCGACCCGCCCGAGAGCAGCAGCGAGACCATCGCCGCCCCGTTGGCGAGGTGGAACATGGGGGCGGCGTGCAGGTAGACGCTCTCGGCGCCGAACAGCCCCTCGGCCAGCGCGTTGAAGGCGTTCGCGGTGAGGTTGCCGTGCGACAGCATCACCCCCTTCGAACGCCCGGTGGTCCCCCCGGTGTAGAAGATCCCCGCCAGGTCCGAGGGCGCCTCGTCCGCGTCGGCGTAGACCAGCGCCATGCCGGGGAAGCCGGCCGCGATCTCGGCGCCCAGCTCGGCGAAGGTCCGGTCGACGATCAGCACCTTCGCCCGGCAGTCCTCGAGCGCGTCGTGGTTCTCGATCGCGCTCCAGCGGACGTTGAGGGGGACGATCACCGCGCCGGCCCAGGCGGCGGCGAGATAGGCCTCGAGGTAGAGGTCCGAGTTCAGCGACAGGATCGCCACCCGCTCGCCCTCCGCCGCGCCCAGCGCGCGCAGGCCGGCGGCGGCGCGCGCGACGCGGGACGCGACCTCGCCCCAGGTGCGGCGGCGCCCCTCGAAGCCGGTGGCGACGCCATTGCGGTTGATCTGCGCCAGGCGGCGCAGTCCATGCGTGAGATTCATCTTTTCCTCCCTGGTTGCGCGCGGAGCGTCTGTCGGCCCCGTCGCGCCGGTGTCCTCAGTCGATCGCGAGCCCTTTCGTCAGCGTCTGCGCGAAGGCCTCGGCCACCGCCTGCGGGCTCATCGGGCCGTCGTCGCGATGCCACTGGCCGATCCCGTTCAGCGCGCCGCCGATGGCGAAGGCGGCCATCTTCGGATCGCAGGGGCGGATCGAGCCGTCCGCGATCCCCGCCGCGATCCAGCCGCGGAAGGCGGCGTCCACCTGGCGCTTGCAGGCCGAGATCCGGGCCCGCTGCGCGGGCGTGAAGTCGTTGTCGTCGAAGCGGATCAGGCAGCGGCCGCGGGGCGTGGTCATCAGCAGGCCGTAGGCGCGGATCAGCGCGCGCAGGCGGGCCAGGCCGTCGCCGGGGCCGGCCTCGATGCGGGCGATGGCCTCGGCCGCCTGCTCGAACCCCGCCATCCAGCAGGCGAACAGGATCTCGGTCTTGCCGGCGAAGTAGTTGTAGAGCGCGGGCTTGGTGATGTGCAGCCGCTCGGCGACCTGGTTGAGGGTCACGTGGTGGTAGCCCTGCTCGAGGAACAGGGCCAGCGCGGTGTCCAGGATCGCCTCGCGCTTGGCCGAGCGGTCGCGGCGCCGGCGCTCGGGCGTGGGGAAGGGCGAGACCTGGGGGGCCGCTGTGCTCATCCGCGCGTCGTCTCCTGCTGACTCGCCCGCGCATCATGGCGCCCGCGGACGCCGTTGACCATCGCGGCAAGCGGCTTTATTACCCATGGGTAATGAAATGTCCACGGGTAACGACCCGGGATCGCCAGGGAGGGCCCCGGATGGCCGGCAAGGTTCAGGTGGCGGGCGTGGGGATGATCCCCTTCGCCAAGCCGGGGGCGAGCGCGCCCTATCACGCGATGGGGGCCGAGGCGGCGCGGCTGGCGCTGGCCGACGCGGGCATCGGCTATGCGGACGTGGGCCAGGCCTATGTCGGCTATGTCTACGGGGATTCGACCTGCGGGCAGCGGGCGCTCTACCAGGTGGGGGCCACGGGCATCCCGATCGTGAACGTGAACAACAACTGCTCCACCGGCTCGACGGCGCTGTTCCTGGCGCGTCAGGCGGTGGCGTCGGGCGCGGCCGACTGCGTGCTGGCCCTGGGGTTCGAGCAGATGAACCCCGGCGCGCTGGGCGCCGTTTTCCATGACCGCGACAACGTCTTCGCCGCGTTCGACGCCGCCGCCGACGCGCTGGTGGACGCCCCCGGCATCCCGCTGGCGCTGCGCTATTTCGGGGGCGCAGGGCTCAGCCACATGGCCAGGCACGGGACCCCGCTGGCCAGCTTCGCCAAGATCCGGGCCAAGGCCTCCCGCCACGCCGCGAAGAACCCCAAGGCGGTGTTCCGCAAGGAGGTGACGGCCGAGGAGGTGCTCGCCGACCAGGTGATCTGGCCCGGGGTGATGACCCGCCTGATGGCCTGCCCGCCCACCTGCGGCGCGGCGGCGGCGGTGCTGGTCTCGGAGCGCTTCGCGGAACGGCACGGGCTGGACCGGAGCGTCTCGATCCGGGCGCAGGCGATGACCACCGACGGGCCCTCGACCTTCGCGGCGGGGGACATGATGCAGGTGGTCGGCTACGACATGGCCCGCGCCGCCGCGGACGCGGTCTACGAGGCCGCGGGCGTCGGCCCCGAGGACCTCGACGTGGTCGAGCTGCACGACTGCTTCGCCCAGAACGAGCTGATCACCTACGAGGCGCTGCGCCTCTGCCCCGAGGGCGGGGCGGAGGCATTCATCGACGACGGCGACAACACCTACGGGGGGCGGGTGGTGACCAACCCCTCCGGCGGGCTGCTGTCGAAGGGGCATCCGCTGGGGGCCACCGGCCTTGCGCAATGCTACGAGCTGACCCGGCAGCTGCGCGGCGCGGCCGAGGCGACCCAGGTCGACGGCGCGCGGCTGGCGCTTCAGCACAACCTCGGGCTCGGCGGGGCCTGCGTGACCACGCTCTACGAGCGGGGGTGAGAGGGGGCTGGCGGGGGCCGCCCCCGCCTGCTCTGATGCGCGCCGGAGACGAGGGAGGAGAGCCATGATGGACGCCGGGACGCCCGACGACGTGGTGCTGGAAACGCGCGAGGGCGCGGTCGCGGTGCTGCGGCTGAACAACCCCGCGCAGCTCAACGCGCTGACCCTGCCGATGATCGGCGCGCTGAAGCGGGCGGTGGAGCGGGCCGTGGCGGACCCCGAGGTCCGCGCCATCCTGCTGACCGGCGAGGGCCGCGGCTTCTGCGCCGGCGCGCAGCTGGGCGGCGAGGTCTTCGCCTCGGGCGCCTCGATCGCCGAGGGGATGCGGGCCGAGCTCAGCCCCCTGATCCTGGCGCTGGCCGAGGGGCCCAAGCCCGTGGTCTGCGCCGTCAACGGCCCCGCGGCGGGCGCCGGCGTGGGCATCGCGCTGGCCGGCGACGTGGTGATCGCGGCGCGCTCGGCGAAGTTCCTGCTCAGCTTCGGCAGGCTGGGGGCGGCGCTGGACGGGGGGACCTCGGTGCTGGTGCAGCGGCTGGCGGGGGCGGCGAAGGCGAAGGGCATGGCCCTGCTCGCCCGCCCGATCCCCGCCGAGGAGGCCGAGCGCTGGGGGATGATCTGGGCGGCGGTCGACGACGAGGCCCTCGTGCTTGCCCGGGACGCGCAGGAGCAGCGGGATGTGCACCTGGTCGTCGAAGAGGGTGTAGCCGTGGTGGTAGTGGTCGTGATCCCCCAGGCCCTCGCCGTGGTCGGCGACGAACGCGATCACCGTGCGCTCCC
>CAXGVP010000234.1:0-6027 GCA_964013055.1 uncultured Albimonas sp. | reverse complement strand
CCCCGCGTCGCCGAGTGCCTCGTCGGCCGGGGCAGGGCGCGTCACCCCCCGCCGCCGGTTCGGCGCCACACGCGACCGCGGCGGATCTCGCGCCACGGAAAGCAATTTCATCTACGAAGCGTTCATGTTCTTGCAACAATCCCGCTGCGCCCGCTAGAAGACCGTAGGGGAAACGGACTCGCGAATTGATGCGCGAGTGGGCAGGAAACTCGGACAATGACCATACCCAGCTGGGACGGGCCGGAGGCGCTTGTGGCGTCCGGCGGGATCACCGCGCAGTTCTTTCCGGAGATCGCGGCGCTGCAGGACGGCGGTTTCGTGGTGGTCTGGGCCGGGGCGGCGACGCCGGGCGTGACCAACGGCGACGGCGGCTACTCGGTCAGCTTCCAGATCTTCGACGCCGACCGCGCGTCTGTCTCGGCGGTGCTGCCGGCGGGCGTGGACCAGACCGGCCAGCTCGCCGAGCCGCTGGTCGCCGCGACGGACGACGGCGGCTTCGTCATCGCCTGGATGCAGGGGCCGGCGTTCGGCATGCCGGAGACTCTGCGCGCGCAGCGCTTCGACGCCGAGGGCGCGGCCGTCGGCGCGCAGGTGGAGATCGCCTCCATGTCGGGCGACGACCGCGCCGGCCTGGTGGGGCTGGTGGGACTCGCGGACGGGCGCGCCGCGATCATCTGGGGCGACTCGCCCATCGACGCGGCCAACGCCACCCGCGCGACCATCCTCGACGACGCCGGTGCGGTCGCCGTGGACGGCGTGGCGCTTCTGGACTCCAACATCCACGCCGACAACGAGAATCTCGGCTTCGCGACGGCCGATGGCGGTTTCGGTTTCCTGGCCACGACCGGATTTCCGCGGGTGGTCGACCTGTTGCTGTTCGACGCCGCAGGCCAGCCCGCCGGCACGACGCGCCTGGGCGAGTCCGGCGAGAATGAGAGCGGCGTGATGGCCGCCGGCCTGCACGATGGTCGCATCGTCGCCGTGACCGGCCGTTACGAGGGCGGCGCCCAGGCGCTGACGGTTCACATGCTCGACGCCGAGGGCGCGGCGCTGTCCGAGACGCCCCTCCCGACGAACGCAGTCGGCGTGCAGGCGGTGGAGATCACGCCGACGGCGGACGACGGGTTCCTGCTGGTGCTGAACGCGTTCGGCTCCGGCGACGCCACCGACATCGAGGCCGTCAAGTTCGACGCCTCCGGCACGATCGAGGGTCGCTTCGACATCGCCCGCACCGAGACCGGCGCCCAGCAGGACCCCGACGGCGCGCTGCTGGCGAACGGCGACGTGGTCTTCGCCTGGCGGCATGCGGAGTCCGGTTTCTCGGCGCCGGAGATCCGCATCCAGGCCTTCGACCCCTCCGGCCTCACCGCCGGGAACGCGCCCACCGACATCGTGCTGAGCGGCGATCCGATCGAGCCCGGCGTCGCCGGTCAGACCATCGGCACGCTCTCGGCCGTGGACGCCGACGCGGACGAGACGCACAGCTTCGCGCTCGCGGATCCCTACCTCTCCTCCTATTTCGAGATCGAGGGCGACGTGCTCCGCTTCAGCGCGGGGGTCGAGCCGACCGAGGTCTATCCCTACGACCAGGTGGAGATCCGGGTCACCGACGCGCAGTTCAACATCTACGAGGAAGTGGTTGAAATCCCATTCGTTTCCGTGGATCCGGGTCCGGAGGGCGTGACCCGCGTCGGCACGAAGAAGAACGACAAGCTGAAGGGCAAGGGCGGCGACGACCTGCTCAAGGGCAAGGGCGGCAAGGACACGCTGCTGGGCAAGGGCGGCGACGACGACCTGCAGGGCGGCGGCGGGCGCGACCTGCTGAAGGGGCAGGGCGGCGACGACCGGCTCGACGGCGCCAAGGGCCGCGACAAGCTGATCGGCGGCGGCGGCGCGGACGTCTTCGTGCTCGACGGCAAGGGCGGCCCGGACCGGGTGAAGGACTACGTCGACGGCGAGGACCGGATCGAGATCGCCTCGGGCGCCGCCGGCGTCGACGACCTGCGCCTGGTCAAGCGCGGCGAAGATGTGCTGATCAAGGACGACGGCGCCAGGCTGGGCCTGATCGAGGATGTCTCGCGCGCCGATCTCGACGCCTCCGACTTTCTGTTTTCATAAGCGACCCAACCTCCTGCAAGGAGTTTCTCAATGACCGTGCCAAGCCTTGACGGCGCGCCGATCGAGATCACCCAGTCCACCACGAGCGGCGATCCGATGGTCGCCGCGCTGGCCGGCGGCGGGTTCGCGGTGCTCTACCGCACCTACAACCTCGACGGCGACGCCAGCACCACCGCGGCCGTGCGCCTCTACGACGCCGACGGCGCGCCGCTCGGCGCGGCCTTCGCGGTGGACGCGGACCCCGCCGGCGTGCACCTGCCGCACGCCATCGTCGCCACGCCCACCGGCTTCGCGGCGATGTGGCTGGAATCGCCCGACGCCGGCGGCGCCCAGGCCACCTTCGTCCAGCGCTTCGACGAGGACGGGACCCGCGACGGCGACCCGGTGGAGCTGAACAACGGGGCCTTCGGCTCGGTCATCGGCCTGGCCGCCGCGCCCGATGGCAGGCTGGTGGCGATCCATTCGACCTTCGAGGACGACTCCACCCGCGTCAGCGTCATCGAGACCGACGGCTCGCTGTCGAAGGACTTCGAGGACGAGGGCATGGGCCGCAACTCGCTGATCGGCGGCGCCTGGCAGGCGCAGACGGCGGCGAACGGCGACATCCTGTTTCTGCGCAACACCGTCGGCGCGCGCCTGCCGGACATGAGCTGGTCGCGCGACCTCACGCTGCACCGGCTGGACGCGGAGGGGACGCTGATCTCCTCGACCGTGATCGTGGACGACCTGCCGCGGCCCGGCACGTTCCTGTTCACGGCGCTGCCGGACGGCGGCGCGGCGGTGGTCGAGGTCAGGACCGGCGCCGAGTCCGAGGTCGTCGTGCGGCTGGTCAGCGCCGAGGGCGTGGTCTCGGCTCCGGTCTCCTCGACGCTGGCGGAGTCGCTCACGGGGAACTCGGTGGTTCCGACCGCGGACGGCGGCCTGCTGGTCCTGTTCGCCGGCGGCGACGGAGCCGCGCCCGCGGGCTACGAGATCATGGCGCAGACGTTCGACGCCTCCGGCGCGGCCGAGGGCGAGCTCTTCGTGGTCAACCAGGATCCCGAAGGCCATCAGTTCCGCGCGGACGTCGTGGAGCTGGCCGACGGAGACTTCTTCGTCGCCTACGAGGACGGCGCGGACTACGAGATCATGGGCCAGTTCCTCGATCCCACGGGGACTTCGACCGGGATCGTGCTGGACGACCCGGTGATCGAGAATTTCGGCAAGGGCAAGGATCGCGAGCACGGCGGCAACAACGACGACGTGCTGCGCGGCGGCGCCGGCGCGGACCGGCTGTGGGGGCATGACGGCGACGACCGGCTGTTCGGCGGCGGCGCGAAGGACCGGCTCTATGGCGGCGACGACGACGACCTGCTGTTCGGCGGCGGCGGCGCGGACCGGCTCTATGGCGGCGCGGGCGACGACCGCTTCGACGGCGGCAAGGGCAAGGACCGCTTCGAGGGCGGCGAGGGCACGGACACGTTCCTCGTCGGGCGCAAGACCAAGGCGGTGATCGAGGACTTCGCCCATGGCGTCGACCTGATCGAGGTGACCTCCGGCGCCTCGGCCTTCGAGGATCTCAAGCTCAAGGACCGCAAGGGCGACGTGCTGCTGAAGATCAAGGGATCGACGGTGGCGACGCTGAAGGACGTGGACGACGCCTCGGTGCTGGACCACCACGATTTCATCTTCAGCTGAGGGACTTGCGGGGCGACGTTCAGGCGTCGTCCCGCTCCTGCCAACCGAATATTTTACATAATATTGATTACACGAAAGTCGGGCGTGGACCCGGAATGGCCGGAGCGCATCGCCCCGGACCCTTCCCCCGCCAGGCTCACATCGTGGCGGAAGCGTCGCCGATCAGCACGAACGGTCCCCAGAACACCGGATGCGAGGTGGCGCGGTTCCGGCGCAGCTCGCTCTGCGCCTGCTGGAGCGCGTCGGCGAAATCCAGCTCCTCGTCCTTGAGCAGCCGGAAGAACCGCTCCATCAGTTGGGTGGTCTCGCGGTCGGCCACCGGCCAGTGCGTGGCGAGCACCGCGCGCGCGCCGGCGGCGAAGAAGGCCCGCGCGAGGCCCGACAGGCTCTCGCCCCCCGCCCCCGACAGGCCCACCTGCTGGCGCGCGCCGTAGATCGAGTTCGAGGCCGTGGTCAGGTAGCCCGAGGCGGTGTTGCAGGCCGACAGAACAACGAGTTGCGCGTCGAACGTCATCAGCCGGATCTCCGAGGCCGTCAGCAGCCCGTCGCTGTCCTCCGAGGTCGTGGCGGTCACCGTCAGCGCCGGATCGGTGAAGCAGTCCGGCGTCGGCCACAGGATGCCGTGGGTCGCGAAATGCAGCACCCGGTAGTCGGCGAGCGTGCCGTCGTTCGCCTCCTGCTTCACCGCGTCCTCGTTGAAGGCCGCGCCGGTCGCAAGCAGCGCGTCGTCGCCGAAGATCTCGCGGATCACCTGCGCTTCCTGCGCGGTGCCCGGCAGCTCGCCCACCCGGTCGACGGCCTGGGCGAGCCGCAGGCAGGTCTGCGGCAGGCTGGAAACCTCGAGCACTTTCTGAGGGTTGACGCCCGACCTGAAGTCGGCGAACGAGGCCACGGCCCCGGTCGCGCTGGACCGCCCGGCGCGCGCGCGGATGTCGACCAGGTTGCGCGGGCTGGGCACGTAGCTCACCGCCCGCTGGGCGCCGAGGAACGGCGTCTCGGTATAGTCGCCCGCCTGCCAGCCGTTTCCCGGAGGCGCGGTCACCAGCAGCTCCAGCGGCAGGCTCTGCAGCGCGCCGGAGGTCGAGAAGATCAGCCGCTCGTGCTTCATCAGCGCGTCGCGGTAGCCCGGGAACAGCAGGTTGAACACCTGGAAGGCCACGTCGGCGCGGTAGGTGGGCACCCTGCCCTCGCGGTCGGTCTCGACCCCCCTGCGAAGAACGCCGACCAACACGTTGATCTGGCTGTCGGTTACAGGCAGCGCGCCATAGGTGATCTCGTCGCGCGAGATGATCAGCAGGAAGCTGCGCGGCCAGCCCACCAGCACCTGCACCAGCGCCTCGCCCTCCTGCAGCACCGACTGCAGCTGGTCGAGCGATACGGGGCTCGAGATCGCGGACTGGTATTCCGGCGCGATCCGGTCGCGGGCGGCGCGCAGGCGCTCGACCTCGGCCTGGGCCTGGGCCACGGCCTCGGCCAGCGCGCGGGCCTGGTCCTGCTGGCTCAGCGGATCGCGAAGCTGCAGCACCTGCAGGGCCTTGAGGGTCGCATAGCGCTCGTTCGCATCGCGCCAGGCGCGCACGGCGCGGGCCTTGTCGTCGTCGCCCTCGCCCAGCAGCGCCGCCGCGCCCGAGACGGTCTGCGCGGTGATCGACTGGCGCACGATCTGCGCCGCGCGGAAGATGCGCGCGCCCATTTCCGTCTGTCGTTCAGGCTGTTCCTCTACGATGCTGAGACCCAGCTGGAAGAACGGCCAGAGCGAGCCGTAGTCCACCACCACCGGGTTCTCCTCGTAGACGAGGAAGCCGCGCTCGAAGACCTCCATCGCCTCGTCCTTGCGGCCGAGCGCCACCAGCGCCCTGCCCTCGCGCAGCCGCGCCCGCGCCTCCAGCGGCGTGTCGGGCATCAGCGCGCCGAAGCTCTCGGCGGCCTCGTGGGCGTCGCGGCGGGCGCTCTCGTAGTCGCCCCGCTCCAGCTGCACCAGCGCGCGCTGGGAGAGGAAGCGCGGGCGATAGGCGGCCGCAGCCCTCGGGGCCAGCGCGATCACGTCGAGCGCGCGGTTGATCGCCTGCTCGGCGCCCGCGTCGTCGCCCTCCAGCAGGCGGACGTGGCTCAGCGTGTGGCTGTTCGAGGCCTCCTCGATCAGCGCCAGCTGTTCCTCGCCCGAGGCCTCGATGATCCCCCCGCCGGTGATCTGGCCCGACCCCGACGAGCGCGCGGCGGGCGCGTTCAGGC
>CAXGVP010000233.1:0-6030 GCA_964013055.1 uncultured Albimonas sp. | reverse complement strand
CTGTCGCTGCTGCTCTACCCTTACGTCTACCTGCTGACCCGCGCCGCCCTGATCCACCAGTCGGTGACCGCGGCCCAGGTGGCGCGCACCCTGGGGCTGGGGCCCTGGGGGGTGCTGTTCCGGGTCACCCTGCCGATGGCGCGGCCGGCCATCGTGGGCGGCCTGGCGCTGGCGATGATGGAGACCATCGCCGACTTCGGCGCCGTCAGCCACTTCGGGGTGCAGACCTTCGCCACCGGGGTCTACCGGGCCTGGTTCTCGATGGGCGACCGGGTGGCGGCGGCGCAGCTGTCGCTGTGCCTGCTGAGCCTCGCCGTGGCCCTGGTGGCGCTGGAGCGGGCCCAGCGCGGCCGCGCCAGGCGCCACCAAGCCGGCCGCCGCTACGAGCGGCTGACCGAGGTCGAGCTGCCCGGCTGGCAGGGCCGCGCCGCGGCGCTCGCCTGCGCCGTGCCGGTGGGGCTGGGGTTCGTGGCGCCGCTGGGGATGCTGGGCTGGATGGCCTGGACCTCGTGGTCGGGGCTGGGGGTCGAGCGATACTGGGGCTTCGCGGCCAATACGCTGATGCTGGCGGGCTCGGCGGCGGCGCTGGTGATGGGGGCGGCGCTGCTGATCGGCTATGCGGTGCGCCTGGCGCCGGGGCCGGGGGCGAAGGCGGCGCAGCTGGCGGCCTCGGTCGGCTATGCGGCGCCCGGCTCGGTGATCGCGGTGGGGCTGCTGGGGCCGCTCGCCTTCACCGACAACGCCATCGACGCCTGGGCGCGCGAGGCGCTGGGGGTCTCGACCGGGCTGATCCTGACCGGGACCGTGGGGGGGATCCTGCTGGCCTATCTCTCGCGCTTCATGGCGGCCGGCCTGAACGCGGTCAGCGCCGGGTTCGAGGGGCTGGGGCCCAACCTCGACAGTTCGGCCCGGGTGCTGGGCTGCAACGTCTGGGGCGTGGTGGGGCGGGTGCATGCGCCGCTGCTGCGCGGATCCCTGCTGACCGGCGCGCTGATCGTCTTCGTGGACGTCACCAAGGAGCTGCCGGCCACCCTGATGCTGCGGCCCTTCGACTTCGACACGCTCGCCGTGCAGGCCTACCGGCTGGCCTCCGACGAGCGGCTGACCGAGGCCGCCGCGCCGTCGCTGGCCATCGCCGCCGTCGGCATGGCCCCGGTGCTGCTGCTCGCCCGCTCGATCAGGAAGAGCCGGCCGGGGAGCTGAGGCTCCGGCGCCGCCGCAGCATCGCCAGCGCGCCCAGCCCGGCCAGCGCCAGCAGGCCCGGGGCCGGCAGCGGAACCGGCGTGCCGACGCTCCCCGGCTCCCCGGGCAGCGCCGCATCCTCGAGCGCGAGCAGGCTGACGCTCGAGAATTCCGTGTCCGGCGAGGCGGGGTTCATGACCGCGCTCATGATGAACCCGCTCGACGGCGCGGTATTGCCGTCGCCATCGTGGGGCGCGCCCAGGATATGCCCCAGCTCATGGGCGAAGAGCGAGGTCTCGGCCGTCGTCGACAGCTCGCCCGTGGCCTGCACCAGGCCGAAGGGCGAGCTCGGCGCGCCCACGAAGGCGAGGCCCAGCGCCGAGCCCGCGATCTCCGGCGTGCCGCCAATCCAGGCGGTGTGCGGGGCCGCGGGCGGCGACATCGCCGAGGCGAAATCGGCCAGCGAGCTGGCGATGTCGACCTCGCCGCCCGAGAGCGTGAAGGTGAAGTTCAGCAGCTGGATCGGCGCCGGCAGCACCAGCAGGATGCCGGTCGGGTCGTACATCTGCTGCAGCAGGGCCGCGTCGACCTGCGGCGTCCAGCAGGTCAGGCCGGCGTCGGTGCACACCGACACCCGCTGCACCGCCAGTTCCGAGGTGTAGACCGGCGTCGCTTGCGCCGCGCCCGCGCCCAGCGCCACGAGCAGCCCCGCGAGAAACCCCGCGAAAAGCCCCGGCCCCAGGGCCGGCGCCACGACCGGCCGCGAGGCCGCCGCGCGCCCGCGCCTGCCGGCGCCTGCCGCGGAATCCGGCCCCGAGGCCTGCCGTTGTGCGATGATCATGTGCCGATCCCTGTCAGACCGGCGCGCCGCCGGCGGTTTCCCCTACGGGACCATGCCGATTGAAAGCTGCACGCCCGATGAACGCGCCGCCCCTGCCGGCGATCACAGGACCGAGCCGCGCCGCGCAGGATCCGTGACCCGGCCGTGGCCCGCGGCCTCCAGCGCCGCGAGCATCGCGGCGACCGTGACGCGCTTCTCGGCGAGCGCCGCGGCCTCGGCCGCGGTGACCCCGAGCGCGAGCAGGAACACCACCTCGCCATGCGGGGTCTCGGCCGCGCCCAGCTCGGGGTCGGGGACCATCAGCAGGCCGGTGATCTCCCCCTCGGGCGAGAGCGGCTCGCCGAAGGCGGCGAGGAAGCCGGGGACCACCGCCTCGGGGTCGTGCAGGGCGTAGCGGCCGAGCGTGGTCATCATCTCCGGCGGCCAGGTGGGGGCGGCGGCGGCGTCGGGCGCGGGGGCGGCGAGGCGGAACACCGGCTCCGCGCCCAGGCCGCTCGCCTCGCCGCCGGCGGCCTCGGGGTCGTAGCCCAGGGTCGAGAAGCCGAAGCCCACGTAAAGGAGATGCGCCGGCGCGCCCTCGGCCGCGTCGCGGGCCCAGATCGCGACCGCCTCGATCGGCTCGGGCGCCGCCTCGGGGTCGAGCGCGGCCTTGAGCTTGCGCGCGGCCGGCAGCGGCAGGCGGCGGTGCGGCGCGCCCAGCAGGGCCGCGAGATGGGCCTCCAGCGCCTCCTGCCCCGGCGCGTCGTCGGGCGAGTGGCGGCGGGTGTAGTCGTCCGGGGTCATCGGGGGCCTCGCGTCAGAAACGGAAACGGGGCGCGGCCTGCGCCGCGCCCCGGGGCTTGTGACATGTCGGCCCGGTCGTGGCGACCGGGGGCCGGGCTCACTCGTAGCCGACGCTGTCGTAGATCATCTGCGCGCGGGCCTGGTTGCGGCCGAGCTCGGCGAGGTTCAGCTCGTCGGCGCGGAAGGCGCCCAGCTTCCGGGTCGACTCGGCCTGCTTCACGCCCTCGACGGCGGGATACTCGTCGTTGCCGTTCGAGAAATACTCCTGCGCGGAGTCGGAGGCGAGATACTCCAGGAACGCCTTCGCCGCCTCGGGGTGCGGCGCGTGGGCGGCCATGGCGCCGGCCGAGACGTTCACATGCGCGCCGGCGCCGTCCTGGTCGGGGAACACCCAGCCGATCCGGTCGACATGCTCGGTCACCCCGTCGACGCCGGTGCGCAGCGCGCGGGCGAAGTAGTAGGTGTTGGCCAGCACCACGTCGCACTCGCCCGAGACGATGGCGCGCAGCTGGTCGGTGTCGCCGCCCTGCGGGTCGCGGGCGCGGTTGTCCCACAGGCCCTGCGCCCACTCGGTCGCGGCCGCGTCGCCGTTGTGCGAGATCTGCGAGGCCAGCAGCGACAGCATGTAGATGTTGGAGCCCGAGCGGGTGCAGATCTTGCCCTTCCACTTCGGGTCCGCCAGCTCGGCATAGGTCTGCGGCGGCTCGGCGACATCCTGCTTGTCGAAGAAGATGATCCGCGCGCGCTGCGAGAAGCCGAACCACAGGTCGTCGGGGTGGCGCAGGTGGGCGGGGATCCGCTCGTCCAGCAGCTCGCTGTCGACCGGAGCCAGGATCCCGGCCTCCTCGGCGCGCCACATGCGGCCGGCGTCGGTGGTCAGGAACACGTCGGCGGGGGAGTTGCGGCCCTCGGCCTTCATCCGCTCGATCAGCTCGTCGGCGCCCGCCTCGATGCGGTTCACCTTGATGCCGGTGGCCTTCTCGAAGTCGGTGTAGAGCCGCTCGTCGGTGTCGTAGTGCCGCGAGGAATAGAGGTTCACCTCCTGCGCCGAGGCGGCGGCGGCGACCAGCGCCAGCGCGCCGGCGAGAACGGAGCGGGTGAGGGTGCGAGGCATGTCGGATCGCTCTCCTGCGTTCGACCTGTCCGGCCGGCCGCGCAGCGCCTGCGCAGGACCGGCGCGCCCGAGGGGAGGGCGCGACCGAGTACCTGACCGTTTCGCAAGGTCATGTCAATTCCTACATGATTCGTCAGGAATTGACGCATGGGTCGACCGCCAGACGGGGCGACGGCTCACATCTCGATGGCGGCCTCGAAGCCCTCGAACTGCGGCGGACCGAGGTAGAGCGACCTGGTGTCCCCGGCCCCGGCATGGGCGGCGCGGAACGCCTCGGACTTCGTCCAGGCCTCGAAGGCGGCGCGGGAAGTCCAAGTGGTATGAGAGACATAGAGCAGGCTCTCCTCGCTTTGCGGCCCGCGCAGCAGCCGGAAGGAGACGAAGCCCGGGACCTCGCGCAGGCGGCTGTCGCGGCGCCGCCAGACCTCCTCGAACTCCTCGCCGCGGCCGGGGGCGACGCGGAAGCGATTCATGGCGATGTACATTCGCGATCTCCTTGCAGGCGGGGCGGCGGCATGCGCTCCGCGGGCAAGGACGCCTGAGGAACGCGGCCGGGTCAAGACGGCGGCCGCCGGCGTAACCCCCCGGACGGCGGGAGAAAAACCTGGCGGGGGGGGCGCTTCAGATGCGCCCGTCGTAGCCGCCGGGGGGGATTTCGGCGGCGATCACGGTGAAGCCCGGGGCGGCGAGCGCGCGCGCGAAGGCCGCGCACAGGGCGGGGGCGTCGCGCACCGTCTCGCCCGCTCCGCCCAGCGCCCGGGCCACGGCGGCGTAGTCGGTGGTCCCGAAGGCGACGCCCGCCGCGGGCAGCCCCTCGGCCCGCTGCTTGAGCGCGATCAGCTCCAGCGAGCCGTCGACCAGCACCACCACCACCACCGGCAGGCCGAGGTCGCGCAGGGTCGCAAGCTCGCCCAGCGTCATGTCGAGGCAGCCGTCCCCGATCACGCAGATCACCGGCGCCTGCGGCCGCGCGAGCTTCGTGCCCGTCGCCAGCGGCAGCGCGCAGCCCATGGTGCACAGGCCCGAGGATTGCAGCAGCGCGCCCGGCTCGGCGCAGGTCCAGATCTGGCTGAGCAGGATCCGGTGCGCCCCGCTGTCCACCGTGGTCACGGCGCCGTCGGGTTTCATCTCGTTCAGCGCATGCATGACCTGCGCCGGCCCCCAGGCCTCGCCCGGGGCGAAGGCGGCGGCCAGCGCCGCTCGGGTGCGCGCGGGCTCTCCGCCCGGCCAGCAGGCGGCGGGGGCGAGGCCGGCGGTCAGCGCCTCGAGCCCCGCCGCGATCCCGCAGGACCAGGAGAGGGCGGCGTGGTGGAGGTACTGGCGGTCGGGGGCGTGGGCGATCTCGACCGCGCAGGCGGGGTCCCAGGGGTCGCGCCAGCCGGCGCGCATCTCGATCGGGTCGTAGCCGGCGCAGATCACCAGATCGGCGGCGCGCAGCAGGGGCAGGATCACCGCGTCCGAGCGCGGCGACAGGCCGTGCCCGCCGAGGCTCAGCGGGTCGTCCTCGGGCAACGCGCCCTTGGCCTTGTAGGTGGTCGCCACCGGGATCCCGTGCGCGGCCGAGAGCGCGCGCACCGCCGCCACCCCGCCGGGCTCGGTCAGCAGGTCGAGGCCGGCGAGGATCACCGGCCGCGTCGCGCGGGCGAACATTTTTCGGGCGCGGTCGAGGTCCGGCCCTGGCGCCGGCGCGGCGAGCGCGAGCGCCGGGCGCAGGGGCGCGCCGGTCGCGCCGGGCTCCGGGGCGCCGGCCACCGGGATCGGCAGGTCGATGTGCACGGGCCCGGGACGGGGGTCGAGCGCGAGCCGCACCGCCTTGTCGATCATCGGCGCGCAGGCGCCGGGGCGGGCCTCGAAGCTGGCCTTGACCAGCGGGCGCAGCACCGCCTGGTGGTCCATGACCTGGTGCGAATAGGTCAGGGCCTGCGCCTCGGGGATGCGGCCGGAGATCACGATCAGCGGCACGCGGTCCTGCTGGGCGTTGGCGACCACGTTGACGGCGTTGGCGATGCCGGGGCCGACGGTCGCCACCAGCACCCCCGGCGCGCCGGAGGCGTGCCAGGCGGCCTCGGCCATGAAGCCGGCGGCGTTCTCGTGGCGGGCGAGGTGGAAG